>JABMSA010000777.1 GCA_013202185.1 Planctomycetota bacterium | reverse complement strand
GTGTTGAAGGGATGTTGACCCTCTGGACACCCATTTGACCTTTTTCTTGCGCGGTCCACCGCGCAAGAAAAACATATGGGGGGTCCGTGGGGGACACATCCCCCCGGCCTTAGCGGAGCGATCCGGCATCCCGTGAACGCTTGCCGGCTCGGCTGGGCGCAAACTCGGCAATGGTGAGGCCCCCGTCGGGCACCGTCAGGGCGTGCTCACTGTTGCCGTCGGTCCGCGCCACCACGGCTGCCGGGCCCTCCAGGTCACCGGCACTATCGTAGCGGTAGATGCGCAGCGCTGCCACATCGGTTGGCCACTGGACCTGGTACGGCTTCGTGGTGATGATCCGCTGCTTGCCGATGACCGTGCCGGCCTCAAGGCGCCGTATGGCCAACGGATAGAGCTTGCAGACGAAATTGTCCGCACCCTCCAACAGCAGATTGACCGCAACGGGAGAATAAACACAACCGTTGGACAAATATAGCTTGACCGCCTCGAACACGCCTTGTCGGGTCTGCTTGTCGCCGAAGTTGCCGAGAATCAGGGGCACAGTTGACAAATGTGCGCCCGCCCAAGTGCCATAGCCATTGCCGCCTTCCACGAAGCGGGCAATGGGCAGGCGATTCACGCTGCGCAGGACCGCCGTGCCATTGCCTAGGAAGATTTTCCCACGGTCGCGAACCTGACGCACGATTTCGAGTTGGGCGACTTCCGCGGCGGCGGCGTTATCGGCTTTCAGACGCAGCACATTGCCCTGTTCATCCAAGTCGGCGGAATAGCCATCCCAGTGGCTGTAGTCATAGCGGCTGTAGCCCCGCCGCGTCCCGGCCCAACTGAATTCGTCGAAGTAGACCCCGTCGCCATCACACTCGTCGAGGAACCGTCTGACATCGCGCAGCAGGGCTTGCAGGTAGTCCGAGCCGGGCCTGGGCACGTAGTAGAGCACGCCCCACCCCTTGGTGACCCAGTCACCCAAGTGGGCCCGGCTGTAGTGCGGGCTCTCGAATGGCGTCAGTTCGGGCGTGAGGATTGCGTCTTCGGCATAGGGCCAGCGCTGGGCCAGAGGTTTGTAGGCCACCTCCATGGCGGGATGGGACAACTGGATTACCCGGGTGCCGGGGCAGGCCTTCTTGAGCAAGGCAACATCTATCCGATATTGGGTCCAGTAGGCCTTCCGATGGGCGAAAGTGAGGTAGGCCTCAATATCCAGGTCCGGGGTGCCTCCCGGGCAGCGCGGTGCATCTTCAGGCAGCTTCGGATAGCGTTGGCCGCGTACAATGCGCCGATCAAATCCCAGCCTGACCCAGGGCCCGATGGCCAGCGTGATTGGCCCAAGATGGCCGATGGACTTACGGATCCGCTCCTCAGCCGTGGCACCCTCGCTGTGCCGAGCGTAATGCCAGAAGATGGGACGCTCCACGCTGTAGCCGTTGACGCCCCAGCGCTCACGTACCCCATTGATGAAGTCCCAGTACGTCTGCCCCGGCGCCAATGGCACAATGGACCAGGTAAAATCAATGCTCGAGCCGGAAGCGAGAGCCAGGCACTCGCTGGCGATTTCGCCAACCCCGCCGGCGCTGCGCAGTGACATGAGCAGACGCAGCCAATCACTCTCGGCAATTATGCCGAAGCTGCCGCCATCCGCACGCGGCGAGAGTAGGAAGAGCGTGGGATTCTGGGGACTGCCGGCCAGGGCAGGCACATCGGCATCACCCCCAAGTCGAAAACTGGCCGGTCCGCCATCCAGGAAGAGACGGTGACGAAATGGCACCCCCCGGGTTTGGTCGGACGTATTGCGCCAGGTTTCCCGCCAAGTCACGAGTTCTCCTCGTATCTCTACGCTACGGACCAGCTCCATCTCCGGCCACATCGCGGTCATTTCGAACCTGTTGGGTCCATGCTGTTGCATGGATACGCTCAGCAGATCGCTACTGGGGCCCCCGTCTTCAGCCGTCAGTACCGATGAGGTGGTAGCAGACATGCCCAGTGCGGTCTCGATCCGAAGTCGATCGCCATTGCCCAATTGGATGGCAAAACCCCCGCGCGTGCTCTGCTGCAATACCAAATTCGTACTCCTCACCGTAGCCTCGATGCGGTCACGCTTCGGGACATTGTTCGGGGGCACTGGAAGCTGGGTCCGGTCCAGATAGCCCACCTCAATATTCTGCACGATGAGATCAAGCCGCTTGCTGATTGCGGACTTCGCACGCGTATTGTGTATGGTCAGCGTGTTACCATCGACGCCCCTGGCAACGTCGCTGATGTCGAGCATAAAGGTTGCGCCGAAGCCGTCTTTGGACATGGCATTGCCAACCGCTACATCCGGCGCGAACATGGTCATGATGGCCGGCCCGCTGAACACTTGAAATGCGCCGGGGTATCGATCGCGGAACTCGAAAGCCGCTGGTCTGCCGATGAGCCGCACGGCATGTCCGGCGCCAGTGCGCCCCAGGTAGCTGTCGTTGATCTGCAACGAGGCATTGAGATTGCAGCCGGCCGCGGTCTCCGCAAAGCTGACCATGCACAGGCGCAAAATGATCACTTGCCCAGGCTTGGCGGGAAATGAGGGAAGGGGGATGCCGACCGATTCCTGAAAGCCCAGGATTCGGTCCTCCAAATGGGTGGCATGCGCCAGCGGGAGTTGGGTGACATGCGTCTGGGACCGGGCAGCCCCAGCCAGTCCCAGAAACACGGTAAGCAGTGCCAAATGTCTAGTTTTCAAAGCCATTATTCCTCATCCAAAAACGCAGGGAAGTCAACCAGCAAAGCAGCCTTTGGCCGCACCCAAATCTGGTACAGCAACCATCTGACACTGTTCTTGCGCTCCAGAATCTTCTGGTCTGCTT
>JABMSA010000776.1 GCA_013202185.1 Planctomycetota bacterium | reverse complement strand
GAATATTCCTGGCCTGCGCCGCGTGAGCCCCGAACCGCAGGCGCCTCAGCGACATCCTGTCAAACCTCCACCTGCCGGCCACGCCCGCACTCGTCGCGGCACTGAATGAACTGAGCGACGACAAGTACCTCGGCGAGCATATCGAGAAGGTGATCCGCAGGATGGAGTCGATGGACCGCTCCTTGCGAGATGAATAGTCGCGCGATGGAATCCCCTCCCTCATCCCCCGGCCCCTGCTCCCAGTCGGCTAAAGCCGCAAGATGTCGGCTAAAGCCGCAAGATGTGGGAGAGGAGAGCAGGACGAGGATCTTCGGATCGCCCGGAATTGTTTCGCTGAGTGCAAACAGATTCCCACAGAACGCCCCCGCCACCCCCTTTCGAGGCCGTTCATGCCTTTCAACCCCACCACGTAGATGACAACTCGGCCTCCCCCGGTTTTCGTCAATAGACATTTCGCCCTTGAATCAAGCATCGGAAACGCTATATTGGGCTCCGGGAAGACCAGGTGACTGTCCCTGGCTTGCCGGCAATAGGAGCGCGAAGACAAACCATGTCGGACGACAAAAGATACTTGGCATATATGGGCCTTGCACCTGATCCCGTTCCGCATTGGGAGCACTGGTCCTGCCCCGACGCCGAGACCTACCTGACGGGCATCGATTACTACGAGCATCCGAAGCAGTGCCGCGAGAAGATGCACGAGCTGTATCCGCAGATAGGGCTGGGCGTCCCGAACACCGACGACCCCATCCCGCGCCCAAAGCTCGGCCTGACCGGGCAAAGCTCGACCGTCGACAAAGACGGCAGGCGGCACGTCCGCTGGGGCGCCGGCGAGACCTCCCACTGGGACTGGGGCAATCAGTGCAAGACCGCCGAAGAAGTATTCGCCTACTCGCCGCTCGAACACGCCGACTTCACAAACATCCCCGTCGTTGAATCGCGCGACTACTCGGATGAAGAAAAGCTCTACGAGATGTACCGCAAGAACTATCCGGCCGAATCGGGCGACGAAGCTCCGGAAGGATCGTCGGCCTCCGTCAGCTTCTACAACACGATGTTCATGTGGCCGCTGCTCACGTTCGGCTGGGAGCTTTTTCTCGAGACGTGCCTTGACCCGCGCTTCGAGCGTGTGATGGACGAGTTCGCCGAGATCAACCGCCGCGTCTTTCGCACCTTTGCGCGGCTGCCGGTGAACTTCGCGGTCTGCCACGACGACATCGTCACGTCGCGCGGGCCGGTGTGCTCGCCGGCGTGGATGCACAAATACATCTTCCCGCGCTACGAAGAATTCTGGGGCATCCTGAAAGACGCAGGCAAGGAGGTGCTCTTCATGGTGGATGGCTGCATCGACGCCTACGCCGACGATGTTTTCGCCTGCGGTGCGCGCGGCATCATCACCGAGCCATATACCGACTACAAGGCCATCGCCCGAAAGCACAAGGACTGCTTCCTGGCGGGCGAGGGCGACAACCGTATCCTCTCGCGCAATAATCCCGACGAGATCGAGGCGATGGTGCGCAGAATGGTCGAGACCGCGAAAATGACCGGCGGCTACATGATGTGCATCGGCAATCACATCCCGTGGAACGTCACGCCGGAAGGCGTCAAGCGTTATTTCGATCTCTCCGCCGAACTGGCGCACCGATAAGAACACGAACGGAGTATTCACGCATGGCCGGAATACACGCGTGAAAACTCGGTGACTGCCCCTGGCCCAATCTGCGAAACCGGCCGTCGCTACTCTCGCCTCGTCCTCAAGTGGTTCCTCACATAGATCAAGTCGAGGATGTTGATGAATCCGTCGGTGTTCACGTCGCAGCGCCAGTTGTTGCCGGAGGTGGGGTCTTGCTGGAGCTTGTCGCGGACGGTCAGGAGATCGAGGACGTCGACCTGTTCATCGAAGTTGGCGTCGGTGGTTATGAGCCATCTGTTTTTGGATGCTTCGGGCGTGTTGCCGTAGGCGCCGACGTTGATGCGTCCGCCGTTGAACATCGGCTCGTTGGAGAAGTCGCTCGCCGGGTCGCCGCCGTTGACGCAGAGGCTGGTTACGTTGTCAAGTACCCAATCGCCGGCGCCGCCGTTTGCGTTGGGGTTCCACCGGCCGTGTTCCGACTTGAGGTGGTAGTCGCCGTTGTCAGGGTCGGCGAAGAGGGGGGCTACGTCGGTGTTTGTGGAATCCAAATCCAGCGTACAGTTCTCATCGACATGAGCCGCACCAGCGCCGCCTGCTACGTCGCAGTATCTG
>JABMSA010000775.1 GCA_013202185.1 Planctomycetota bacterium | reverse complement strand
GTGGCTCCAGCCTTCAGCAGGTCTGCAACCACATAGCGACAGATGAGAGCTGCTGCCGTCTCAGTGTCGTCGAAAAGGTGCTGAGCAAGCAGGCTTCGGACCACCTTCAGAAGGTTCCGATCCGGATATGTATCCAATGCCACCTTCAACAAGACCATGTGCGATGGATCCTCACACCAGCGGCGGACAAGGCGACGCGCGAAGATGGCTGCCCGCTCGTCCAACGCAACCAACTCCGCGGGGAGTGACGTGCCAACGATGTGCGCGCCATTACGGAGCGGCCGGAGGGATCTGAACACTGATCTCCACCGGTTGGCGGCAAAGCGCTCAAGCGTATCAGGACGAACATCAAGCGTCGTATTCAGGAGATCCAGTATCTCCGAGGATTGAGGACCCGTCTCGCCGGTAGGGGTACGGTCGCGTGAAGCTTGTTCTGCGAGCGGGAACAGGCCTTCGAGCGAATGGAGCAGTTGCTCTGCGGTCCTGACGTCAATCGGCCCTGAAGCACGTTCTTGGATCTCTTGTACCGTCGCGGCAATACGGATGCGGGCGGGTGAATCATCCAAATGCAGGATGTCCATCTTCTTCGGGTTGATTCGTTGATTCGGGGCGGTATTCCTCAGCCCTTTGTCGATCCACGCAGCAACTGCTTCTTCAGTAATATCCTCCTTCTGGTCCTGACGGAACTTGATCACGAGACGCATGTCGTCAACGTATCTGCAGTAGTCGAGTAATGCACACGGGACCTTCGGCACCGTGCGTCCTACCTGTCGGGACATCTTGCGGTCGAAATCTAAGAGGTAAGCATTTGCAAGGAACCCGCTGGCCACCAACCCTTGGGGAAGGCCCATGCCCTCCTTCGTGTCAGCAAACTGGCCGAGGAGGTGAGCGTCAGATCGGCTCCACCGCCAGTCGAAAATCCGCGCCAAACCACGCCAGAAACGAGGGTCAGCATCAAACCCCATGGAAACAGCAGCTTCCGCACACTCAGCCTGGAGCTTTTCGATGAGCTGATCACGATCCACACGATCAAAGAAACCTTTGAGGTCGAGTTGTATGATGGCCAGTGATTCACCATCAACCAAACGCTGTTGTTCCAAGGTGGCGACCTTATCGGGACGGCGCAAGAATGCGCTGTAGTCAGTGTAGTACTGCCTATAGGTTTTCGCCCCAGCAAAGCTGTGGCGGGCAATGTCGCCTTCCCAAATGCAGAAGAGTCGATTACCATAGCTCACAACCCCCTTCTCGCGAGCAGTTGCGAGGTCGTCAGGACACGTCTCCCCCTGTGCTGTCTCGACAACATCAGCGAGGCAGAGCATCGCAGCCGCGGCCGAGACTTGGTCCCTCATCCGGAGATGAGCAAGAGGGCGCAGAGCAACGCTCTGATCATCGCCAAGCTCTGGTTGCCATTTCTGATCGACAAAACCCCACCTGCCCGGTTTTGGGGCGAGAACAAGACGCATTGGGGCTGGTCGATAGGAGGGGAGCTTCTGCGGTGACAGCGCTCTCTGCCAGTTCTCCACGTAATGCTTCAGGCCTATCGTGGAATGATCGAGTTCAAGGCAATCAGCAAACCAGTTGTAGCGTCGGATGTAGTCGTGCGCCTTCTTCCAAGCCTGTACCAAGACGATCTCGTCCGACAGGAACCGGTGATGCGGGTACAGCGTATCGTATTGTTGCGTCCAGCGACTCACAGAATGCCCTCGTCAATGGAGGGCCGTTGCCGCTTGTTCCTCGCACGGAGTCGCAGGTGAGCGCGAAGCTTCTTCATTGGCTGGCCCTCATGTTTCCTCCTCGGCGCCGCGCGGGTAGTTGACCGTTCCACTCACAGAGCCCCGTCACTGCGGGTCACTTGTCACTCATTATCTATCAGGCCGCAAGTCTTGGGTCAAACGAGGATTCGGGGCACCCATTTGGGAACAGGCTAAACGGGACCCTCAAAAAAGAGACCTGACGTTGGCATCTGCCTGCGATAGCATGGCTGAATGGTGGATAACCTGACGTCGAAACAACGAAGCTGGAACATGTCCCGCGTTCGGTCGAAGAACACAAAGCCGGAGCTGATCGTTCGTTCTCTCTTACACCGCATGGGGTTTCGGTTTCGCGTCAATCGTAGCGACCTCCCCGGCAAGCCGGACATCGTTCTTTCCAAGTACAAGACCGTGGTTTTCGTCCACGGTTGTTTCTGGCACCGGCATAAGGGCTGCAAACGGGCGACAGCGCCATCCACTCGCCGCGAGTTTTGGGAGAAGAAGTTCACTGCCAACGTGGAACGGGACAAGCGCAACTGCCACGAGTTGCAAGCACAGGGGTGGAAAGTGGTTGTACTTTGGGAGTGCGAAGTGAGCTCTGATCCGGCGGGAGTGGCTGAGAGACTTGCGCAGGAGCTGAGGAATCGATCAATCGAGTATCCTCTGCCGGAAAGGCACGCTATTCTGAAGGTTGCCGAAGAGAAGGTGCGCTACCAACTCGCCCACAGCAAATAGCATTACTTCCTGTGTGCGTGGTCGTGGCACCGGTTGCAGAGCGTGACGAGGTTACCGTCTTCATTGGCTCCCCCTCTGGCATGATGCTCAATGTGGTGGAGTTCAAGGTGTCTGGGGTCTTCCTTGATCCACTGGTCTCGGTTCCAGCCGCAGCCCTTGGCTTGGCATACAAAACGATCCCGTACGAGAACCCGACGGCGAACATCGTCAGAAATCGTTCGGTCGTGGACAGGCATTTGCCGATCCTCCTCCAGCATGTACAGGCCGGATTTCAGTTCCGGTCGGCCGTTCCAGTAGGTGCTGATGGGCCAGCCCTCTTCGGTCCGTAACTCTCGCACGCGCCGCGCCCACTCCTTCTTGTTTCCTGTAACGTAGCGCAGCTCATCACCGCTCACCGGCCTGCCAACATTCTGACGAAGATAGTCCAGGATATGAGCTTTTGCTCCACCCTTGCTGCGTCTGATTTCGTTTGCAACCTTCCAGCGGAGAGCCGCCTCTCGGTCCTGTTCAGCAGACAGCATGACGTAGTCATCCGGTCCCATTTTTCCCAGCCCGGGGACGTCTCCACCCTCCAGGTCACCAGCATCCATCATCTCACGGATCGCTTTGCCACTGAGGATGCTCCAGCCCCGCTCCGTTCGTAGCTCTCGTACACGCCGCGCCCATTCTCCGATGCCGGCAACGACTTCGACTTCGTACTGGGATATCACGGTTCTAGCGTATTTCTGAAAGTAGTGCAGTACCCGCTTGCGGGCTGACGAAGCGATTTCGTGGGGTAGTAAGGCGCTGCCCAGGCTGCGCAATGTTTGCCAGATTGGCACAAGCTCCAGGACTTGCGCCCTCAAATCCGCATCATCACCCGCATCAAAATCCCTTAGCAGGGCAACAATTCTGTTTCTCAATTGCGCTACTTC
>JABMSA010000067.1 GCA_013202185.1 Planctomycetota bacterium | reverse complement strand
GAACAACCAGGCGGTCCTGCCGGGTGAGGGCCGTCCGTTCAACGAGATGGGGGTGACGATGGACGACGGCCGCACGGCCGTCGCCCAATACGACTGGCGCCTCCCCGGCGATTACAACGATGATTGCACGGTCAACATCCTCGACCTGATCTATGTGCGGAACAGGCTCGGAACGACGTGTTCGGAATGAGAGGCATGGAGAGGGGAATTGGCCGCGCCGGGTTATCTCAGGATGCCAACACCGACGACGACTGGAAAGCCGATCTCAAGGGCGACGGCGCGATCAACATCCTCGACCTGCTCGGGGTACGGAACGAGCTGGGGGCGAGGTGTGGGGAGTAGGTGTTCAACAGTGCACCGCAGCCACTGTAGCTTACGGTCTGTCCAACAGATTCAGGCTTGCACAGGAGCCACGACATGGCACATAACATTGAAATGAAAAACGGCGAGGCGTCAATGATGTACGTGGACGAGAAACCGTGGCACGGGCTGGGCACGAAACTGGAGAGCCCGGCCACGGCGGCACAGGCTATTGAAGCTGCGAAGCTTGACTGGGAGGTCACGAAGGTGCCTCTGTATGCCGCCAGCGGAAGACGCCGGCTTGCTTTGGAAAACAGATTCGCTGTAGTTCGGAAAGACCTGTTGGGCAAGAAACAGTGCAAGGCCCTGGGCATTGTGGGCTCACAGTACACTCCGCTGCAAAATCGGGAGGCTTTCTCGTTCTTCGATCCTATCGTGGGCAAAAAGGCCGCCGTGTACCACACTGCCGGAGTGTTGGGCGACGGAGAGCGCATCTGGATACTGGCGAAACTGCCGGAGGACATCAGAGTCATCAACGACGACATAACCCACAAGTTCCTGCTTTTGAGCAATAGTCACGATGGCACCAGCGCCGTTCAGGTGAAGTTCACGCCGATCCGCGTCGTATGCCAGAACACGTTGACAATGGCACTGAACAAAGGGCCGACAGTATGGGTCGCACACACGCAGAATATCCACGAGCGGCTGCGGGAAGCGGAGCGCCTCCTGGGAATCGTGAAGGAAGGTTTTGCCGAGATCGAGAAGACCTTCAAGGCAATGGTGCAGGTCAAGATGGGCGCGGACAAGTTGAATGAATACCTGAGTCTCGTCTTTCCCGATCCCGCAGATCAGACAAATGAGAGGGCGGCGAAGAAAGTGCTCAAGAACCGTGGTTGGGCAGAGCACTTCTTCAATCAGGGAAAGGGCAACAGCGCACGGGGAGTCCGCAGTACGTTGTGGGCGGCCTACAACGGCGTCACGGAGTTCGTGGACCACGGCGAGACCCGGCGGACAGGGCCGCGGCGCCTGAACTCGGTGTGGTTCGGCGACGGCTACCTGATCAAAGCTCGCGCCTATGAAGCCGCAAAGGACAGGATCGTGGCTTGGCTGAACTGACGCAAGCAGACCACGATTGAGGTCATGTGACATGGACTAACGGCAACCCACCTGTCAGAACCGCGGCGTTTTCTCTTTCCATTCCTCGATGCGCACGGCCAGCGGGCGGGGATGGTGATTTTTCTTCGGGGAGGAGTCCCACACCGCAGAAAGCTGAACCACGCCACCGCCGGCTGCGACCTCGTTGGCCCCAACTGCCCTCCCTACCACCGCTGGCGGCCGACGACGGTGTGCCCGCATGATCCGCCACGCTGGGGGCCGGTGGGGTAGGCGTGGGAACGCGCTGGTGAGCGGACCCTTGGCATACATCGGGACCCGACAACTTGGCGGCGCGTTTTTCCGCTTGCGCTCTGCGCACGAATCACTATAATTGATGCTCACGTTTGCACTTCCACAGGCAAGACCCGTCCCAGCCATGAGCCGGGAACGGCAGGTGAGAACGGAGGAGCTATGGGCGTCATCGAAGCCTGTAAGCCGCGACGCGAGGTCCTCCAGGGCGACCTCGACGACGCGATATTCGCCGCCAATTTCCATGATGTGATCTCTAATAAGAAAGCGCCAAAGGTATACAAAGACGCGGGGTCGTTCTTTGAGAACACGCACCCCACCCGGACCCTTGCGAAGGTGATCGCTGCGGTCTTTGAGCGGCTCGCAAACAAGGGTGGTGGCACCACGATCCGCCTGAGCACCGGATTCGGCGGCGGCAAAACGCACACGCTGCTCGCGATGTGGCACCTTGCCAACAACATCGGCGACACATCTTTCGGCACGGATTTGCTCCCGGCCGCCGGTCGCCCCGAGTCTGTGAGCGTGGCGGCGGT
Organism: Planctomycetota bacterium; assembly: GCA_013202185.1. Classification (GTDB taxonomy): domain Bacteria; phylum Planctomycetota; class PUPC01; order JABMSA01; family JABMSA01; genus JABMSA01. The sequence continues at coordinate 154 of JABMSA010000067.1, read as the reverse complement.
GGACGGGCGCGCCGCCGGCACGGATGTCTTCGGCCGGCACGGAAACTTGAAGACCAGGAGCCTGTGGGGTGAATTGGCCTACAGCTTCGGCAAACAAACCGGCCTCAAGGCATTCGCCGACGTGGATGACCCGGAGAAGCAGCCCGACGAGGCG
>JABMSA010000774.1 GCA_013202185.1 Planctomycetota bacterium | reverse complement strand
GGGGGAGGAGGTCGGTGCCCGGGCTGAACACCAAGTATGCAGGAATCTTCTTGCTCGTCCGGAATGCCTTCGCCAGCATGCCCGCCCAGCCGGGGTCACCGTAATGCGCCCATGCTTGCGCCGGCATGGCGGCCTGACCGGCGGTCTGAGGCAGAAGCTGGTTGAGTTGTTGCGAAGGCAGCGGCCCGGGGGCGTCTGTCCATTCGCTCACAAACACGCCCTTCTCGGCCATACGGGAAATCGTCCAGGCGGGGCCGCCGGGCAGTCTGTCGGCATCGCCAAGAAGAAAATGATGAGCGATCTTGTTTGTTCGGCCCGTGTGATCAGCTCCGCAGAAACTCACCCTCGATAGAACGCTCCGCGATCGCCCCTCGACCTTGATATAAGTATGTGAGAAATTGACCGGGTTGAGGCTTGCCTGGGGGTCGGACAGATTGAAATGGAAGTCGTAAGGGCTGAGCCTTTCGAGCTGCATCGAGACCTGCCTCGACATGCCGCCGTCGGCTGCAACCGTGCAGAAGCCTCCGGTGCCAGGTCTCAGTCCGCGAGGAGCAGAAGTGTATATCAATTCGCTGCTCACTGAGCGTCCTCCCCATGTCTGGCATTGCCGTCGACCTTCGCTATCATGCCCGGAGCCCACTTGCACAGGCAATACAACAGCGGCACGGTAACCCATTTGGGCTTTATGTTTTCAGGGCGTATGCCGTAAAATCCTGTTTCTCCTTGCTCGATAAACTCAGGGCTGCATCCAAAGCTGCTCACAGGTATGTACCTCACCACCTTGCTCAGGTTCTCCGCCGTTGCGACGAACTCGGGGCAGAACCTGAGCAGCACTTCGCGGATCCTGCTACTCACATCCTCCACGAGCTTCGTGTTCATGGCCGTGGTCCCATCTTCGCCAATGGTCTCGTACGGTTCTTTGTCGATCGACACTCCGGCCAACTCCTCCCATATATCAAACTTGGGCACGATGATGACCAGAGGCTTGTTGAGGCGCTCTTCTTGAGAAATCCCAAGATATTTTCTCAGGCGGACCGTGGCCTCCCGCAGGATCGTTTCCTGGCGGTCAACCACATTCTGTGTGCCCAACTCGGGCCGGAGCCCGTGCCGCAACTGCGGATCATTGCTTTGGGTCTGAGCAAGGAATCGCGGGTCTTGCGTGAGGTCGAAAAGAACAAGCAGTATCTTCGACATCGCCAGATGCTGCACGACAGCCGAATCGGCCATCTCCGCACCCGGCTGGCAATCTTCTCCCGCGTTGTCGTACATCACGATTGCACGCCCGATACGGTGCGACTCCGAATGTCTCGGGTGTGTTTCCATCGGCCACAAAAGGAACTGCAACGGCACAGGTAGCCGAACGTTCGCGTCGTTGATCCGAACAAACCTGTGCAGGCGCGCATCGTCCAACTGTGTCTTCCGGATTGCGGTCGGCTTATCGGGTTGGGGATTCAGGAAAAGCGTCTGTTCGTAATCGTGGATCGCTGCATTAGCCGCCGGATCGGCATCGCTGAACGAAAAGCGGAACTGCGGCAGCATTCGCCTGAGTTCCCACGTCATCGTGGTGAGGAAATAAGACTTTCCGCTGGCAGGTGAGCCGATGATCGATATAAAAAGAGGCGAGACTTCCAGCATCACTTGGTTTATCTGCAAGTGGCATCGCGGGCAGGCAAGATCTGCTGTAGAGACGCCGCGAGGATCAAGGGCTTCGCCCTTCGGAGTGAAGCGTGTGGGCAGAAAACGAAGGTACTCGTTGCTGCCCACAACGGGGTCGCCCACAAGATCCGGGTGTTTGGCTATTAAAAATATCTCTTCCGGAGGAAAGGAATGCCAGCAGTTCGGGCAGGCGACCTTGTAAACGAGACGCTTCTTCCAGTTTGACGTGCTTGATGTTCTTGTAGCCACTTGCTTACCTTGCCTCCTGTGGTGGCCGACCATGAGCTCCGAGTCTCGGGCTTTGGTCCGTGTGCGCAACTTTTGGCTTTACAATAACGAGGCAAGACGCCATCATGTCATGAAGCGTCTGTCTTTTCTCGGTGAAAGACGCCATAAACAGCCCTATGCACAATAGCAGCACAGACAGAATCTTGCCGAAATACCTCCCCGAAGCCTTCGCAAACGAAATACGCCGGCCGTACATGTCAGTTACGATGATTCCGAGCGCCATCTTGCCTGCGGTGGCCTGCGCAGGAGAACTCTCCATGTCTGCAAAGTACAGCCAGCGGATTACAAGGTTTGAAACACACACGATGATGATCAACGAGGTGCCGGGGGACAAGCCAGAAAGATAAAGAAAGTACACGGACACCGTTCCTTCACTGAAGTAGCTAATGGTCCCGATGATCAGCCAGGTCAGAAGAAGAGCCCCGGCAGAGACAATGACTTGGTCGAGCAGCGCTGCGGCCATCCTTCTGCCGAACCCTGCATAGGCTGTTTGCGGCCTCGGGTCATCATGCGCGTAGTGACGCCTGAAAGGCCGACCTGTTGGCGCAGCTTCTTCTTGCCTGAGTTCTGCATCCCCCATGTCCACCAGGATCTCCGCCCCACATGCCCGACAAAAACACGCGTCGCCGTCGTTCGGTTCGCCACACTTGGAGCAATACGCCCATACATCGTCACGATGGCGCTGGGGCCCAGATTCAAGCCTTTCTTCGGGTTGAGTTAACACAGCATCGGCCTTGGGGTCTGGAATCTCGATAATTGCTCCACACCCGGAACACTTTCCAGTCTTCCCCGCGTGTTCAGAGAGAAACGTAAGTTGCTTGCCACACTTCGGGCAGACCACCTCCATTCGGTTGGCCGACTCGCCCGAGCTGTTCTTTGACTTATCAGAAGAAGGCGTAGCCCCCCGAGTGGCTCTCATTTTTGCTCGGCACACAGGACATGCGACAGACTTGCCCTCATGTTCCGATTTGGCAGAGAAAACCGATCCGCACCTGGGGCATTTCAACCGAAAGGCGTCCATGGTTGCCTCGCATTGCCTGCTGGTTCCAAGAAGCCACGACCCGTGTGTAATCTGCGTTTCAGATAGCGCCTACGCACCCACGACACTTGAGACCATTTTACACAATCCGCATCAAATGTCAAGCCTTTTCTTGTCCATTTGCACAGGTGTTTGCCAAATCGTTGTTTTCCGGAGAAGCCCCGCCAACGCTTCTGCCCCCGGACTTCACTTCTTCTCATCCAATTTCCAGGTACCTTGTCCGCTAAAGCATCCCTTCCTTCCCAAATCCTGCTTCTGTCGCTGCTGCTGCGTGGCTGCCTCCTTCGCAACGGACACCGAGTCGAACTGATAGTGAACACCAACGACGGTCGACGCGGTACCACCCGTCCACCAGGCTGGGCGTCACGTCCGTGTGTCGCGCAGCCAACCAGGAGTACGAGCGCAACAACCGCTGGGATTCCCCGGCACTTCATACCTACAGAATAACCCATGAAAGGGCGAATGTCAAATTGTTTTCGGGAAATACTGAACACAGGTGTTCAGTGCGGGGCGCTTTTTACTTAGAATCGGGCGTTCTTTTCGCAACGGGGCTGATGAGAGAGGATCGCCGGGGGCAGCAGGCGAGGGGCGTCGGACCCGGCCTCGAAGAGGGTCTCCTGCCAAGAATAGAACACGTTTGGGTTCAGCACGAGCTCGTCACACAGGTCCGAAACCGGGGCCTTGTCCAGAAAGTGGCGGCGGAGAATGCGAACCTTTTTCTCGGGCGCCACCGCCTCACGAAGCTCAGGCCGCACTGAAGCCGATCATTCGTTTGTGGTCGGTCTGGATTTCCTCCAGGGCGGCATCGAGCAGCTCGCGATTCACTGCCACCCGTCGGACGGACCCGTTGTCGCTCTCGAAAGTGTTCTCATCGACGGACACCATATAGATGGTGTTGGCGAACTCTGCGATCTGGGCTCCTGTGCATCCGTCCGAAGCTGCAACGAGGTAATCCATGTCTTCTGGCTTCTTAGGTTGGTCACAAAACACCTCCGTTTCGTTTCTTCTAAGATCCGCGTTCCGACCGCACTATGCGAGCCGGTCAGGTGGCTATTATAGCAAGGTGCCCGGACAATAGATGTCCTGGCAGGATTCTTTTCGCTACGGGCTTGTCCGCATGACCGTTCGAGTTCGATCTGCTGAAGGGTAATCTCACAAAGGGATGCTGTGGCGGTCAGCCCGGCCCCGGCCTTCGGCACGTCAGCTATCGCTCGAGGCCCTGTGAACGCCGCTCCCGACAGCCTCTAGAAGAGGCGGGGTAGATACTTGAAGCAGTCACGCTCCATGTCCTCTTCGAATGCAGCGATCGCCTTCTTCTTGACATCAGAGCTGCCGACGCTGTCCAGCCAATCCGCGATCTCGCCCCAGAACTCTTGCTTGTCCACGAGCAGAAGTTCAGGGCTCGGAACGGGGTAAGGCTGATCCTCTCGAAGCACCCACGCCGGGCACGCTGTCCCAAAGCCGGGATGAGGATGCAGTCTTGGGAGGGGATACGTCTTCCTGAATTCCCCATAGAACTTGGGACCGGCGACGTGACACATCACCAGATCGATCCAGAAGCTCCAGAACAGTGCGCTTGCCAACTGGGCTTGGCCCTCGGGCGGAGCTCGGAGTATGGCTGGGGCCAGCTCACACTGGCAGAAGCCATCCGCATACGCAGTCTTGTGCCGTCGTGGAGCATCGACAAGCTTCTGAATGTTCTTGCACCAGGCCTTGAGCGGCGGGGACGGGAAAACCACGAGTCATTCCTTTCTCGCGAGACTGCCAATTAAACCGTATTCAGTTTTGCACAGTGATAGCTCATAGGCTACTTTGCCTCGCCTTATTGGACGTTGTCAGCCGCAGCCGCTGCTGCACGGGCCGCACTCGCTGGCGACGTGCGCTGCGTCAACAGGTCCGACAACTCCTCGGCAGAAAGGTCTTTCGCTTCGGACAGTTCCTCGGCCACCTCGTCGGCACGCTTTTGGACGAGTAGCGACAGATCCTCTTTCTTACAGAGATGAGCCAGCATCGCGAGCTGCCGAATCTGTTCGGGGTTGAGGCTGCGCACGTGCCGCAGCAACACAGCCATGTCTTGAGGGTGGCGTTCAACCGCCCCCAGGAGTTCACGCGGGACGAGCCCTGCCTTGGCGAGAAACTCGAATGCGTCCTGGTCGAGTGCCGAAGCAATTGCGCGGATCTTGTCTTCGGCAGGCGGCGGCACATTCCCAAGCTCAATCTTGCTCATGTACGTCGGACTCAGTTCGGCCCTTGCGGCAAGCGACCGCAGGCTGATGCCCTTCTTTTCACGGAGTTTCCTTATCATCTTGCCAAAGAACTTCGCAGGTTTCCTTTTGGACACTTGCATTTCTCCCTACGCGGGCGTGCATTATTGAAACACGCTTGACGTGCTATAATAGTATACAGTAATGTACCTTAAAATCAAGGGAAAAACAGAAAAAGAATGAATGACATGAAGAAATGCTCTGGGATTACATTGCGACTGTCCAGTTCCCTGTTGGCGTGTTCAGCCTCGAATGCTGACGGGCATCGTACGTTTCATCGATGACATGGAAGATAAGCATCCCCAGCCCGGCGAGGATGAAGAACCCCGCAGCGGCTCCTCAGAGGAAATTAAGGCTTGAATTCTAACATTCGAAGTGGTAGAATACCGGCGGCAGGTCACTGTGAGCCTCTGGTTGTCCAGGTGCTCTCGGCCTTGGCACGGCGTTTGCAGCGGACGACAACAGGCGGGATCACGGGACAGCAGATGGCGCAAAGCGAGGAACAGGCAATGGAACAGACGGTGAAGACGCGCGGCCTTTGCTCAACGTGCAACAATGCCGCCGGGTGTACACATCTGCAACGCGCCAAATTCCCGGTGTTGCAATGTGAAGAGTTTGATGCTTACCAGCCGCCTCGAAGCAAAGCCGGGGGCCAGAGCGCTGTATCTGCCGGCTCGCCTCTCGGTTCGGATGCCGGGGAGGGAGATTCGAGCAAGTACAAGGGGCTGTGTCAGGATTGTGAGCACCGCAGTACTTGCACATTCCCCAAATCCGAAGGCGGTGTCTGGCATTGTGAGGAGTACCGATAACATGGCCGGAGGTTCTACCCTCCAATCCGACGAGAGGATTCCCGAGAACGAGGATGCGATCTCCGCCCAGGCGCAGGAAATCACGGAGAAGGTCCGTGCCACCGGTGACGGGCTGATCAGCGTCCTCGAAGAGATTCAGTTGAGATACGGCTACTTGCCGGAGAAGGCTCTCCGTACCGTGGCCGAGACCGCGGGAAAGTCCCTGGTGGATGTGTACGGAGTTGCGACCTTCTATCGCTCGTTCAGCCTCGAGCCGAGGGGGAAACATCTCGTATGCGCGTGTGTGGGCACCGCCTGCCACGTTCGCGGCGCGCCGATGGTCGTCGAGGAATTCGAGCGGCAACTGGGGATCCCGCGAGGGGAAACCACTGCGGACAAGGAGTTCACACTGGAGACGGCAAACTGCCTGGGCGCCTGCGCGCTCGGGCCGATCGTGGTCATCGACGGCCGCTACTTCTCGAAAGTCGGGAAGTCGAGGGTCCGGCAGTTGCTCGATGACGCTCTGGCGGGCTTCGGCGAGATCGACGTCAGAAAGGATCCGCGGGTCTTCCCCGTCGAGGTTAGCTGCCCGTGCTGCAACCACAGCCTGATGGACGAGAGCGCCGGCATCGACGGTCATCCCTCGATCCGCGTGACCGTGTCGTTCGACCGCAAGCATGGATCGCTGAGGCTATCTTCCCTCTATGGCAGCTACAACATCCTTGCCGAGCCCGATATCCCCGAGGGCACGGTGGTGGGCTTCTTCTGTCCGCATTGCCACGCAACGCTTAGCGGTTTCGGGGAGTGTCCGACGTGCAGGGCGCCGATGGTGGCCATGATCGTCCGCGGGGGGGGCATGGTGCAGGTCTGCTCGCGCCGCGGCTGCAAGAACCACATGCTGGACCTGGTCTGAACTAAATCGCGCCGGGTGTGAGCGGCCGCCGGCCGCCCCTGTTCCCGTGAGGTACCGAGATGCCAAGACTGTCCTCCACCGATGAGCTGGAAGCACTGCTGCGTATGCTCGCCGACGACACCGATGAGAGCAAGCTTCGCATCGTCGTTTGCGCGGGCACCGCCTGCCAGGCGAGCGGCTCGAGCGACATCATCCGAGTGGCCAAACGGTACATCATGGAGAAGCGTCTGCTCGGCAGAATCTCGCTCCGGGTCACCGGGTGCCACGGCTTCTGCGAGATGGGGCCTTTCGTTCTCATCGAACCCCAGAAGGCGTTCTACACGCAGGTCAAGCTCGACGATGTGCCGAGGATCATCGACGCGGCGCTCGCGGGCGAGTACGCCGAAGACCTCCTGTATCGGGACCCGCGCAGCGGGGAGGTGTATTACAACCGGGATGACATTCCATTCTTCAAGCATCAGCAGCGGTCCCTCTTGGGCCTGAACGCGAAGATCGACCCGATCCGGGTCTACGACTACATGGCTCAGGGCGGCTACAGCGCTCTGAGGAAGGCTCTATCCAAGGGGGACGCCGCGTGGATCGTGGAGGAGGTCAAGACATCGGACCTGCGAGGTCGTGGGGGGGCCGGCTTCCCGACCGGGCTGAAGTGGGAGCTTCTGGCGAAGCAGCCG
>JABMSA010000773.1 GCA_013202185.1 Planctomycetota bacterium | reverse complement strand
GCGACGTTGCGTGCTTCGATTTCAGCGGCGTGGAGGTCTGGACCGTTGCCCTGGGCGCGCCCGAAAACATGTACGGCCACGCGTCGTCGCTGGCGGTATCCAAGAACCTGCTGCTGGTCCAATTCGATCAGCGATCGGCCGATGACGAGGCGTCGGCCCTCTACGCGCTCGATGTTGCCACGGGCAAAACCGCCTGGAACGTACCGCGGCCCGTGCAGGCATCGTGGGCTACTCCCATCGTCATCGACACCCCCGCCGGCAAGCAGATCATAACCTGCGCCGCACCGTGGGTGATCGCATACGACCCGGAAGACGGCGCCGAGCTTTGGCGGGCAAATTGCCTGGGCGGAGACGTCGGGCCATCGCCGGTTTTCATCGACGACGTCCTCATCGTATGCCAGGAATACTCCAATGTTGCCGCACTGCGAACCGACGGCGAAGGCGACGTAACCGAAACACACATCCTCTGGAAGAAGCAAGACGGCCTGCCCGACACCTGCAGCCCGCTGAGCACCGGCGAGCTGGTGTTTCTGGTCGACAACAGCGGCACGGTAACCTGCTGCGACGCCTCGACCGGCGACGTGATATGGACCAGGGAGTTCGACAACGGATTCAATTCGTCGCCCAGCCTCGTAGGCGATAACGTTTACCTGCTCGACAAGCAGGGCGTCATGCACATTTTCGAGGCCGCTCGCGAATACAAGGAAATCGGGCGCGCCGAGCTGGGCGAAGAGGCCGACACCTGCCCGGCATTTCTCGACGGCCGAATTTACATTCGCGGCAGGCGGCACCTGTATTGCATTGGAGCAAAATGAAGCAAGCGGAGGCCAACACAACAGCGGATGCCGAGGCCATCGACCTTGTCTTCGTAGACGGCGCCGTCGAGCGAATCGGTCGCAGCCCCGGTGCGGTGATACCGATTCTGCAGGCGATTCAAAATCACTATCGCTACCTGCCCGAGGAGGCGCTGCGCCGCGTGTGCGAGACCACCGACATAACGCCCGCCGCCATCGTCGGCGTCTCCACATTCTACACTCAATTCAGGCATCGCCCCGCCGGCCGGCACGTCATAAACATCTGCCACGGAACCGCCTGTCACGTGAAAAACGCCCAGGCCGTATCGGACATCATCCACCGGCAGCTCAACATCCCCGAGGGCGACGACACCGACCCCGACCGCGTCTTCACCGTCGAGAAAGTGGCCTGCCTGGGATGCTGCACACTCGCGCCGGTCATGCAGATCGACGGCGTCACCTACGGGCACCTCGACAGCCCCGACATCATCCGCAGGTCGCTGCGCGATTTTCTCGAGCTCGAAAAGCAGGGGCTGCTCGGCGCACCGAAGGGCGGCAACGCCCAGGGCATCCGGCCCGACGGACCCGGCGAGATCCGAATATGCCTCGACTCTTGCTGCCGAGCGGGCGGCACGGGAGAAGTATATGAGGCGCTCGACCGCGCAGTGCGCGAGACCCGCGCGCCGGCGGTCGTCAGGCGCGTCGGCTGCGTGCTGATATGCGGCCAAATTCCCCTCGTGGAAGTGCTCGAGCCCGGCAAAGAGCCCGCGCTTTACGCACGCGTCCGGCCTGGTGACGCAGCCGACATCGTGCGCCGCCACTTCAAGCCGCGCGGCGTCGCCGCCAGGGCCAAGGCGGCCGTGTCGAAGGGCCTCGAACAACTCCTCACCGACGAAGCGTGGGAGCCGGTTACGCGCTACGCCGTAGACCCTCGCGAGCCGGCCATCTGTGAATTCATCGGGCCGCAAAAGCACATCGCACTCGAACACTACGGGCTGCACGATCCGCTCGATATCGACGCATACCGCGCAAACGGCGGCTTCGAGGCGTTGCGCCGCTGCCTGAAGGAACTGGCGCCCGACGACATAATAGGCGCAGTCGAGCGCGCCGGCCTGCGCGGTCGCGGCGGAGCGGGCTTCCCGGCGGCGCGCAAGTGGGCCATCGTTCGGGCAGCGTCCGGCGACACAAAATACATCGTCTGCAACGGAGACGAAGGCGACCCGGGCGCGTTCATGGACCGAATGCTGCTCGAGACGTTCCCATTCCGCGTGATCGAGGGCATCGTGATCGCCGCACGCGCCGTGGGTGCACACGAAGGCTACCTTTACATTCGCGCCGAGTACCCGCTTGCCATCGTCGGCGTGCGCGAGGCCATCCGCACTTGCGAGGAGCGCGGCTGCCTCGGCGACAACATCCTGGGCAGCGGCTTCGGCCTCCGGCTTCACATAATGGAGGGCGCCGGTGCGTTTGTGTGCGGCGAAGAGACCGCCCTGGTGGCCTCCATCGAAGGCCGGCGCGGAAT
>JABMSA010000772.1 GCA_013202185.1 Planctomycetota bacterium | reverse complement strand
ACTTGAGCCACAGGAACATTTCATGGTTGATCATAGCGCTATTCTGTATTGTTGCAGGATTTCTCTCTCCGTTCTCTCCGCCGGCCTTCGGGCAAGAGGCCGACCCGAAGTCCAAGGAGAACATTGATGCCCAGCTCCTGTTACTCAAGGATGCCGACGCCGCCAAACGCAAGGCGGCCGCCGAAATGCTGGGCAAGCTCCAGGTTGTAGCCACAGCCCCCCAACTGGTGCAGGCGCTCAAGGACAATGACGAGGGCGTGCGCAACGCGGCAGTTGCGGCGCTCGTCAACATCGGCGACAAGGCCATCGAGGCGCTAATCGCCGGCATCAAGGATCCCGACGTCACAGCCGCCGACGGTGCGGCTTCCGCACTCGTCAAGCTGGGTGCGCCCGCTATTCCGGCGCTCGGCAAGGCCCTCGCTGCCAAGGACCCGGTGCTGCACGGCCGCGCCTCGCGCGCGCTCATTACGATCGGCATTCCCGCGATCCCCGAGCTGGGCAACGGCCTGCGCGGCACAGACGCCGCCGTAAGACAACGCACAGCCCTGGCACTGTCGGCCATAGGCCCGGCGGCCACGGCCGAGCTTGGCAAATCCATGGCCGACGGCAACGCCGACGTCCGCGCCCAGGCCGCATGGGCGCTTGGCGTGATCGGGCCCGAAGCCTCCGCCGCTGCTCGAGAAGGCCCTCATCCCGGCCGGCAGTCGTGTGCAGGCCGCCAATCTGCTCGTCCAGATCGGAAAACCCAGCGTGCCCGTTTTCGTCAAGCAGCTCGGCTACAATGATGTTGCCGTCCGCAACGTCGTAGTGTCGTCGCTCGGCCGAATCGGCGCAGACGCCGCAGAATGCGTCAACGCGCTGGCCGGAAGATTCAAGGACGCCGACTGGACCGTCAGGCAGAGCGCCGTTCGGGCGTTTGCGGCCATCGGCAAGCCCGCACTTCCGAAGCTCATCGAGCTGTTCAATGACGCCGATATCGACAAGCGGCGCGGCGCAACGCAGTCTCTGGCGCATCTCGGCCCGGCTGCTTTGCCTGCGCTCACGGCGCAGTTTGCTGGTGGCAATGCCGACTTCCGCCGCCGCGCGTGCGACGTGATCGCGGCGCTCGGCCCGTGGGCGGCCGCCGCCCAGGAGAAACTGCTGCCGCTGCTGAAAGACGGCGACGCAACCGTAAGGCGCAGCGCCGCCCGTGCGTTCAGGCGCATTGGCCCGCCGGCCGTTGGCACGCTGATCGCGGCTGTCAAGGGCCAGGATGCCGCCCTCAGGCAGCCCGCAGCCGCAGGCGAGCTGGCCGGCGCACTCAAGGAAGCGGCCCCCGAGACCAGGCGCGCCGCAGCCGGCGCACTTGCCCGGATGGGCCTGAAGGCACAGAGCGCCGCTCCGGCCCTCGTCGAGGTGCTCACCGATAAAGACCCCGAAACCGCCCGCCTGGCCGCCCTGGCGCTGCTCAACATCAACAACGCGGCCGTCGAGCCGCTCGCCGAGGCCCTACAGGGCGATGCCGCCGAACTTCGCAAGGCAGCCGCCCGGGTGCTCGCCACAATCGGCGCGCCCGCAATCGAAACACTCACAGCCGCACTAAAGGCCGAAAAGACCGAAGTGCGCATGCTGGCCGCCGTGGCTATCGGCCGCACCGGGGCGCACGGTGGCCCAGCCGCAAAGGAAGCGGCCACGGCACTCGTTGCTGCACTCCGCGACACCCGCAACGCCGGCAATGCCGCCAAGGCCCTCAGTAAAATCACCGGCAAGAGGTTCGGCATAAACGCCGAGCAGTGGCGCCAGTGGCTGGCCGAGCAGGAATAGCACGCGCTGCAAGCCGATTTGCTTGCCGACGCCGTACGCACGGTTGTGTGTGTGCGGCGTTGCTGATTTCTCGCTGCCGGCGCGTCGTGTTTCTCCGGTGCGCGCCCGGTGTCGAAACACTTGCCATGCCGGACGCATTTCGGGCGTCAAAACGGCCCCATAGCCCCTTACACTCTATTACAACGGCCAACACCATTTTACTTGCTATTCCATATATCCGCCGTGTATAATTCACGATAAGTTCGGGGTTGAGCAACCACTGCGGGGATGATTGCATGGTGCGGCAGTGGCTTGTGCGCACCGCACAGTTGTTGTTTCTTCGAGGCATTCCATATGGGCTTGCTCGCAGTTCACGGCAGTAAGAAAAAGAAGGCCGACGATATCCCTATGGCGGCCATGCCCGACATCGCCTTCCTGCTGTTGATGTTTTTCATGGTCTCTACCACGTTTCTGGTCACCCGTACGCTCGACGTGGAACTGCCCGCCTACACAAAGGAGCAGCCCAAGGAAAAAAAAGACCGCCTCACCGTTTTTCTTGCACAAGATTCGCTGCGGTTGGAACTGCGCGGCGAGGGAGAAAAGATAGAGTTGTGGGAGTTGGAGGACCGCGTGTTTGACGCGATCGACGGCGCCCAAACACCGGAGGAGCGGATAGTGATGCTCGACATCAACAAAGAGAAAACGAGAAAGCCGAGTTCGAGTGGACCAACGCCGAGAGCGCGTTCCTCGTGAATGACAAAGAGACCGCTCGCAAGCTCTACCTCACCATCATTCGCTTGTATCCGACTTCCGACTACGCGCTGCGCGCCCTGGCCAGGGTAGGCGATGTTTACCGGTCCGATAGGCAATACCTTCAGGCTGTTGACTTCTATCGCAAAGTGGCAGCCAACTACAGCAGGCTCGAGCGCGAGCAGCAGGAGCGCCTCGAGGAGGTGCACGTTCGCGTGCGCTACATGATCGGAGCCACATATTACGATCAGAAGAACTACCGGCTGGCTTTCGGCGAGCTGCGCGCTTTCATCCAGCACTTTCCCGACTCCAAGTACGCCAACGTGGCCTATTTCCTCATCGGCCAGAGCCACCTGGTAAACAAGAACTACCGCGCCGCACTGGGCGCGTTCGAGGCGGTGGGCACCGCGCAAGGCGCGGGCGAGCAGGCCAGGAAAACGGTGATCGCCCCCGGGGGAACGCTATATATACAGGTAAGAGACCCCGACATGCGCACCGCCGCGCAGGGCCAGATGGTAAAAATCCAATTGAAAACCACGCGCGGCGACATGGAGACCCTCCTCCTCAAGCCCAAGGGCATCGGCAGCGACGTTTTCGTCAGCAACATCAAGACCCGCCTCGGCAGCCCGCAGCCCACCGCACCGCTCGAGGGAATGTGGTCGGCGGAGGTCGACACCGAGTTCAACAGATCGCTCAAGATGGCTGCCGAGTTTGCCAAGCGCGTTGAAGAACTCGAAATCGAGCGCGAAACCGCCAAGGCCCAGATGGTTCGCATCAGCAAAGACCCCGACCCCAAGGGCGAACAAAAGCTCGAAGCCGTCAGCAAGCAGAAAGCGCTTGTTGCACGGCTGTCGAAGAATATCCTCGACAGCAATGACCGGTCGAAGCTCGAGCGCGAGAAGGTCTATAGCCGGATGGACGGCGCCTTCTCGGGCATCGAAACATTCCTGGCCGAGGT
>JABMSA010000771.1 GCA_013202185.1 Planctomycetota bacterium | reverse complement strand
GATTTCCAGGAGGAACTGTGCTGTAATAGTGACGGTGTTGTCGGCAGTTTTTGCCGGTGCGGCGGAAGTGCCGAGCGCTGACCGAGGTGGGCAGTGGGTTAATGATGTCCTGGTTATCATTTCGCCCGGGCCTGACGCACTAGGCGGAAATGTGCCCGGCGCCTGGTATCCTCGGGGTCGTGCCGGGATTGCCCTATCGCAAGAGCGCGCCTTCACAGGTGAGACAGCGCTGAGAATTCAACTCAAAGGAGAGTCCGGCGGCTGCGCCCGACTTGCCCAGCCGGAGGGCGGGAAATACCAGCTTACCTTCTCCTGCCGCGTCTTTGTGCCAAAAGACCAGACCTTCGCGCAAATGCCGGCGGTCCATATCTGGCGGAGCCACGGAATCATCGTGGCTCGCGGTAAACCAGTGAACGAGACCGGAAAATGGGTCGAAAGCACACTCAATATTGAGCGGCCCGAGGGAAAGCTCCTCTACTTCGGCGTGTCCGCGGCGGGTTCGCCCGCCGGACGGCCGTTTTACTTCGTGGACAAGTTCATCTTGAAACGGCGCCAGGGGGAGGCCTTGCGGCTGGCGAACGCGGACTTCGAGCAGGACACTGGCGACAAGCGGGCGCGGATTATCGCTGACTTCGATCCCGACTTAGTCAACGTCTGGTCCGCTGCCAAGCTCAACCAGGATGGCCTTTTCCATAAGCATGGCGTGCGCATCGCCAGCTGGGGCAAGGTGGAATATGATGCCTGTATTGATTGGGATAAACGCCTCGATGAGTTCAAGAAAACCGCGGCCCAACGCACGATCGACGGCGAAGTGGTACCACGCAAAGACTATCCGCCATTCATGTATCGTATGTGCCACCATTCAGCGTCCTGGCACGAGTATCAGAAGTCTGGCCTGCTGCGGATACTCAGCGAGAACGACGCTCTTGGCCAAGACAACCTGTGCAATCCCACCTTTCGGGGCGGCCAAGACCAGTGCTTCTGTGAGCACTGCCAGAGCGACTTCCGCGAACACCTCAAGAAGCGTTTCACGGCAGAGCAATTGGCTCGCTTGCTGCCGATTTCGGTGGACGAGTTTTCCATCGCGGAGCACGTCAAGCGCCTACGGCCCAGCCACCCGAAGTTCAAGCTTCTCGATGACCCGATGGCGCGCGAATTCGTGCGGGCACAATACATCTACGGCAAAGGCTTCATCGCCGATCTCGCCTCGTCGATCCGCGAGACGGCGGCAAAACAGGGACGCCTCGTGCCCTTCTTCGGCAACCAGGGCTCCGCCTGGGGCGGCAACCGCTTCCCCGTTTTTAGTATGGTCATCTCCGACGTGGTCCAGGCCCAGTGCCTGGAAAACTCGCCTATGGGGCCGTACCAACACACCCATCGTCATGCTTGGAACGCGCTTCAGTACAAGCTGATGGCAGCGGCCACGCGTCGGCAGAAGCCGGTTTGGCCACTCATTGATGTGAGCATGTTCAGCAAGTTTCCCGCGAGTGAGAGGCTGTATCCCGGCGAAGCATTGAGCAATGGTGCGGTGCCCATGCTGATTTGGTCGCCGCACACATGGCCTTCTGAGGAGACTTACGGGGCGCACGCGGAGTACGCTCGGTTTATCAACCAACAGCGCTCCCTGTTTCTGCATCGGCGACCCCTGGCGCGGGTCGCGCTAGTCTATTCCGTGGCTACTTGCCTTTGGCGCGATTTCTTTTCTTACTGGATATACTGGCGTGCCGCCAGTAATCACGGCAGGTGGATCGGCACGGTCGCTCGCGTGCTTGAGGATGCCCACATTCCGTATGATCCGATCATTTTCGGTCACCCCGACCTGCTCGACGACGAGGCCCAACTCGCGGCGCTCGACGACTATGACGTGCTCGTGCTCACCGAGGTGGACTGCGTGTCCGATCGGCAGGCCGCGGCCGTGCGCCGGTTCGCCGAGCGCGGCGGACGCGTGGTGACCATCGGCGGATACGGCGCGCGCAGCGAGGATTACATCCCCCGCAAGGAATCGCTTCTCCAGCAGATCACGGCCGTTCCCGCGTTC
>JABMSA010000770.1 GCA_013202185.1 Planctomycetota bacterium | reverse complement strand
GAAAGAGACCGCGAAATCAAGTATCTTGTGGCGTAAGTCACGGATATACAATACGTTAAGGCAGTGTTCAAAAAGCGCCGCGCCCAATTGATTTATGTACCACATTTCAGAGAGATCAGGAAACAATCACAATCTGAACCGGAACATGGTTACATAAACGGTGCAAACATAATCGACGAAGTGTTCAGGATGCAGAATCCTCCGCGCGGGGCCGAGGAACAACGAGAGAAGCTTCACAAGATTGAGGGCCGGATTAGAAGCCTACTGGGTCTCGACGATCTCACTATCGAGGTTCCCCATACCAAGGGCGAAATGGTATTGGAGATGCACGGGAACCGTTTGCCTCTTGAGTCATTTGGCACTGGGATACACGAACTTGTCATACTATGTAGCGCTCTCGAGATCTGTGAAAACCACATTGTCTGCATCGAAGAGCCGGAACTCCACTTGCATCCGGAACTCCAGAGGAAGTTTCTGAAATTCATCGGCCAGACGAGTAATACCTATCTTATCACAACTCACTCCAACGTCTTTCTTGAGCACAATGAGAATGTAAACGTATATCATGTTAGGCACAATGGACATTGCACGACGGTGACACATGTCGATACCACTGAAAGAACTTACCAGGTCTTGGACGATTTGTCTTACAAGGCGAGCGATCTCCTGCAGACCAATGGAGTCGTCTGGGTCGAGGGTCCAAGCGACAGGATTTACATTAACAAATGGCTCAGTTTGCTGTCGCCGGATCTCATGGAAGGAATTCACTACTGCATCATGTTCTATGGCGGAAGGCTGGTAAGCCATTTGTCAATGGCTATAGAACCAGAAGCCGTAGCCAAGGACTTGATCCCATTGCTCAAGATAAACAGAAACGCGATCATAGTAATGGACCGAGACCGATTGAAACCATCCCAAGGTTTGAGCGAGACCAAAAAGAGGATAGAATCAGAAACAAAGAAAGGCAACTGTTGGATTACAGAAGGAAGGGAGATTGAGAACTATCTGTCCGCAAGAGCCTTGGAGGAGTTCTTGCACTCGCGATTCGATTCAGACATCACATGTGAATATGACCCAAAGAAGAAGCTGCAAGACTGGATCACGGACGGTGGAGAGAACATATCCTTTGACTATCAAGGCAACAAAGTGAAGTTTGCACGCGAAATAGCTGATTCTATTCAAGAGGAGGACTTGGACCAACTCGATCTCAAGAAAAGAATGCGCTATATGGTCAAATGTATTCGGGAGTGGAATGAGCCAGCGAGTCGTCTGTCTGAAGAACCGAGTCACGTCAACGAGGATGACGACTGATAGGAGCTGATTTTCCCAGGAGACGTTCGGCGTGATGAAGTGGTCGGCGCCGGGGATGTAGCCGCCCTTGGCGAGGACGCGCTTGACTTTCGCCAGCACCCGATCGATGTCCTTTTTCGTCCGCGCCTGTGCGGATCGCCCCTGCCGGCTCTCCCATCAAGAACTGAAGGTCCGGCGCTCCCCACCTGCAACTTCTCTCCCTTCCGAAAAGAAAACTTTTCCTCCTGCAGGGAAAACATCCCAACGCCATATTTGCATCGCACAATCCCGCCGCCCACAAGATGTGCTGCGCCGCGCCGCTGGCACACGCTCAATCCTACCGCCTGTGAAAAGTCGACTCGAATGCGGCATTCATCAAGATCGCAAATCATGACGATAAGAACCTTTGCGGGACGATTCAGTCCCTATCACCAACCTGGCTCACAAAGCAAATAACACCCTCTGCACCGTGTTACCAGGCATCTGAAGAGATATCGCGCCCTGAGAGCGACGCGCTCGTGGCTGCGTCGTCTCATCCCTCCACCCTCGCCGGCGCGCAAGGCCCGGCGAGGGTGGGCACTCCGCGGAAAGGAGAATCACATGCACCGTGCCTCAGCAAGAAGATGCGTTTCCATCGCAGCGGTGTTCGCCGCAATCAACGTCGTCCAGGTCACCGGAATCATCCTGGCGCTCAGGCAACCTCGCCGCACCCTGACCGTTGAATCGTTCCGCGCGCCGAAGCCTGCCGGCGAGCAAGACATTTCCGTGCGGTTCAGCCAGGCAATGGTCACGCTCAAGCAACTAGGCATGCCATGCGACAAGGGGCTGATCACCATTATGCCGCCCGTTTTGGGAGATCCCATGTGGCACGATGTCAGGACGCTCACGTTCCGGCCGAAAGAGAAACTCAAGCAGGCGACCCGCTACACCGTTACCGTTTCCAAGCAGATCGCAAGCCTGTCGGGCGAGTCGCTTGCCGAAGATTGGGTGCATCACTTTGCCACCGGCGCGCTCGAGCTGGAGTCGATGTGGCAAATGGGCTTCTCCGCCGATGAACGCCTGTCGCTCGCCTTGCGTTTCAATAACAAGGTGGACCCGCGCCATATCGAGAAGCACCTCGCACTCCGGGCCGACCACGAGCCGCTGGAATACACAGTGGAGACACGCACCCCCGCCCGTACCATCTGCGTGAGGACCGTCCCGCTCGATGGGAACGTCGTGTTCGCGGCGCTGTCGGAGGGAATGCGCGGCATCAGCGGGCCGCTGGGCCTGGACAAGGCCGTCAGCCGGAGAATCAACATTGACAGCGGCATCAAGATATCAGCGGTCCGCGCCCGGGCCAATGCGACGGGCCACCCGTGGATCGCCGTGCACTTCACGCAGCGCATCGACTCCGCGTCGGCGGCCGACGGCATCACAGTTGAGCCCGACGTCGACTTCAAGACAATCGGCACATACTGCGGAATCAAGCTGTCGGGCCCGTTCATCCCCGGCACGCGCTACAGGCTGAAGTTCCTGAAAGGACTTCGAGCGGAAGGGGGAGCGATTCTCAGAAAGGAAACTATCCGGTCGGTGGTCATACCCGATATTCATCCGACGCTCAGGTTCAAGACACGCGGCATCTACCTTTCGGCGCTGGGCAACAAGCTGCTGGCGCTCGAGGCGATCAACATTGACAACGCGAAAGTGACCATTGAAGAGATCTATCCGAACAATATCATCTATTTCATGCGAAACGCCGGCCGCTCTCACCATCCGCGCGATCTCGACCATACTGTTGCAACGCAGCAATGCACGTTCGGCGGCAAGGCGAATGAAGCGCGGGTCGTCAACCTCGACCTCGAGCAACTGCTGGGCGGCGCGCCCGGGCTCTACTCCGTGACCGCCCGTGATGCAAAGAAGAGCTGGCCGAGGACCCGCACACTCGTCCTCCTCACCGATCTGGGCATCACGGCAAAGAAATCAAAGTCGGACCTCCTCGTGTGGGTGAACTCCCTCGCCTCCGCCCGGCCCGTCGCCGGCGTAACCGTAACCGCATACACCATCACCAATCAGAAACTCGCGGAGAAGATCACCGACGAACGCGGCATCGCGCACTTCAGCAACATGGATTGGTCCGCCGACCGAGAACCGTTCGCCGTCGTCGCCTCGAAGCAATCCGGCATCGGCCGCCGACCCGATATTGCCTTCGTTAACCTTGATCGCACCGCGCTCGACACTTCGTCGTTCGATGTAGCCGGCAGGCCGTACCGACGCAACCAGTACGATGCCTTCGTTTACACCGATCGCGGCATCTATCGCCCGGGCGACACGGCCCACCTGCACGCGATCGTCCGGAACCCCTCGAACCGATCCGCTCCTGTTCTTGATCTGCCGGGCACGTTTCCTGTTGAACTGGAAGTGACGCGCCCCGACGGCCGGCCGTTTCGAACGTTCAAAGCCAGGCTGTCCGACCGGGGCGGCGCCGACGTGACCATCCCGATCCCCACGTACGCGCTCACCGGCAAGTACACGGCGAGGCTGCGCGTTCCAGGCGGCAAGTCTGCCATCGGGGGCGTCGCCTTCCGCGTGGAGGAGTTCGTGCCCGACCGAATGAAAGTGGAGATCGCCGCCGAGCAGCGCCGATTCGAGGCAGGCGACGAGATAGCCTTTACCGTGAAGGCAAGGCATCTCTTCGGGGCGCCGGCGTCGGGGCGCACCGTCGAGGCCCGCTGCGAATTCGTCTCGGTTACGTTCGCCCATCCCAACTGGAAGGGCTACCGGTTCGCCGACGACGGCAAGACGTTCGCCGCCGTGCGCGAGAGCCTGGGAGAAGCCGCGCTCAACTACAAAGGCGAAAAAATCTTCACCATCAAGGTTCCAGCAAAACTGACGCCCCCCTCCGCCCTGGCGGTTGTGTTCACGGCCACCGTCAAGGAAGTCGGCGGACGGGCCGTTACGGCGTCACTCTCGCGGGAAGCCGACGTCCTGCCGTTGTACCTCGGGCTCGCCCGGCGCAACAGCAGCCACGCCGTGCCGGGGCAAGAGGAGCACCTTTCATGCGTGGCGGTCACCCCCGACGGCAAGCCGGCCCACGCAGCCGCACTCGAGGCGACCATTTACAGGATCGAATGGAACACTGTCTTGAAGGTGGACGATGACGGACGCTATCGATATGAATCGGTGCTCGAGCCGCGCGAAGTCGAGCGGCTTTTATTCCCGATGACGGATGGCAAGGGCACCGCATCGTTCACGCCGCACGAGGTGGGGCAATACAGTGTCCGAATACGCCACCCCGAGAGCGGCGCGTCGGCCGACATCACGTTTTACTCCTGGGGCGACTTCGACAACGCATGGTCGATGGAGAAGCCCGAGACATTGGAGTTGATACCCGACAAGAAGAGCTACAAGCCGGGCGAAATGGCCCGTGTGTTGCTCAAGTCTCCCCTCGCCGGGCAGGCACTGATCACCGTCGAGAGCGACCGCGTGCACTCGGCGCGAGTCGTTGGCATCGAGACCAACACGAAGGAACTTTCGATTCCGATCGACGCGTCTTTCGGGCCAAACGCATATCTTACGGCCACCGTGATACGGCCCGTCGATCCGAAACACAACTGGGCCGTTCATCGCGCGTACGGCTCAGTTCCCATTGTAGTCGACAACGAAGCACAACGCCTGCGCGTTGAGTTGACCGGCCCTGAGGAGACACGCCCCGGCAGCAACTTCAACTTCAGAATCGACGTCCGCGACGCTGCCGGCAACCCGGCACGTGCCGAGGTGACCATCGCGGCGGTCGACGAGGGAATTTGCAGCCTCACGCGATTCGAGTCGCCCGATCCGTGGAAGTTTTTCTTCGCCAAACGGCGGCTGGAGGTCGCAACGTCCGACGTCTACTCGCTGCTGATGCCGGAGGTAGGCAAGCGGAGGGTCGGCTCGGATTCGGAAGAAGGCGGCGGAGGCAAAGAGAACGGAGACTACGACCCACGGCTGATGAACCCGGTAAGTGCCAGGCGCGTCGAGTCGGTCGCTTTATGGAAATCCAACATCGTGACCGGGGCGGACGGCAAGGCCGAGATGACCCTCAGCATTCCGGAGATCTTCGGGCAATTGCGCCTGATGATCGTCGCGGCAACGCCCACCGATTTCGGCATGGCCGAGCAGGCGCTCTACGTGAGGCAGCCCCTCATGATCACGCCTTCCTTTCCGCGCTTCCTGGCGCCCGGCGACGAGTTCGTCGTCCCGGTCACGATAACCAACAACACCGGCCGGAGCGGCACGGTGCAGCTCAACGTCGACGCCACCGGCTCACTGGCGCTCGTGCCGGGCGCCCCGAGCAGCGCATACGTCGAAAACGGCTGCGAAGCGACGCTCGAACTGCCAATGCAAGCACCCGGCCGGCCGGGCCCGGTGTCGGCGACGATCAGCGCCACACTCGGCGACGAACAAGCGACCGCCGCAGTCGAGATGGCCGTCCGCCTGCCGACAACGCTCACGCACCTCTCCGGCACAGGAACCGTACAGGCCGGAACCACGGGCCACATCAAGATACCGGGAGGGTGGCTCCCGCAGACATCCGGCTATCGCCTGTCGTTCTCATCATTGCCGATGCTGAAGTTCGGCAGGAGCCTGCGCTATCTCGTTCGCTACCCGTACGGCTGCGTGGAGCAAACCACCTCATCGGCATTCCCGCTGCTCTACCTGGCCGACGTCGCCGAGATAGTCGACCCCAAGACATTTCGCAGCACCGATCCCCATGGTTTCGCGCAGGCCGGAATCGACAGGCTGCTCGCGATGCAAACTCCCACAGGCGCAATGGCCATGTGGCCCGGGTACCGCTCAGCATACGTCTGGGGTTCCATCTACGCCTGCCACTTCCTCGTTGAAGCCGAAAAGGCAGGCTACAGCGTCCCCCGGAGCACCCTGGATGCGTTGCTCGATTACCTGAACGATTCTCTGCAGACCCAGGAAGGCAGCACCGAAAAGAAAGCTTACGCATGCTTTGTTCTCGCCGCCGCCGGCAGGCCAAACAGGTCGTGGACGCACCGGCTCTACGAAGACCGCGAGCACCTTCCGGCTTACTCCCGCTTTCACGTCGCCGCCGCACTTGCCCGGATCAAGCAGCACGCACTCGCCGCAACGGTTGTGCAAAACGCAACACTGCCGAAGGTGACAGACAGCCGCGACACCTCAGGCGTGCTTCATTCCTCGATCCGCGAGGCGGCCATTCTGCTGTCGGTGTATATGGACATCGCGCCGGAGCATTCCAACGTGCCTCTGCTTGTAAAGCGGCTTGAGATGGGAATGCGAAACAGACGCTGGGTGACGACGCACGAGAACGCATTCGCCCTCCTGGCGCTCGGCAAGTACATCCGCCATCTGAAAAATGAAGGAGCAACCTACCGGGCGAACGTCGCACTGCGCGGAAAAAGCCTCGCACAATTCACGCACAGCGACAAGGTGGTTATCGAGCCCGATGAGATCGGCGGGGAGACCATCGACGTGAGCGTGCAAGGCAAGGGTGCGCTTTACTATCAGTGGCACGCCGAAGGCATTCGCGCCGACGGCGAAGTCAAGGAATCGGACAATCACCTGGAAGTGCGCCGGCGGTTCCTCTCTCGCGGCGGCAAGCAGCTCGATCCACAGACGATCCTTCAAGGGGAAATCGTTGTCGTCGAGATCACGGTGCACAGCGGACGGCGGCTCGATAATCTCGTGATCAACGATCTACTGCCCGCCGGACTCGAGATCGAGAACCCCCGAATCGCCACGCGCGACGCACTGCCGTGGGCGGCAAGCTCGTCGTTCACTCCCGAGCGAATCGAAATGCGCGACGACCGACTGCTGCTCTTCGCTAATTTAACCGCCCGCAGGAAACACGTCTACCGCTACATCGCCCGCGCGGTCACGCGAGGCCGCTTTCACCTGCCGCCGATCAGCGCGTTTTGCATGTACGATCCCGAAACCGCAAGCGTCCACGGCGCCGGCACCGTGGTAGTGCGCAACGCTCTATGATTTGAGTGTAGGGGAATGCTGAATCATCCTCGTCCTCGTCGTCGATCCGATCTGCCGCTACCTCGTGAAGATTGCAGCCCAGAATGGATACGGAAAAACCAAGAATGAAGCTGCCACAAAGAGCGCTGCACGGATTGCCCGCAGGCATCGTCTTCCTCGCACTCGGCTATTCAATCCTCTGCGTCGTCTTTCCGTATCCGCATGCGCGGCTCGAGAGCGCCGTGCATGCCCGGCCCGCCACATTGGTCCTCGACAGAGAAGGCAACGTGCTCCGCGCGTTCACCGGCGACAATGATTCGTGGATGTTCCGGATCGATTACGACGCGATGAGCCCTCGATTGATCCAGGCAACGATCGCGGTCGAAGACGAGCGCTTCCGCCTGCACCCGGGGGTCGATCCTATCTCTATCGTCCGTGCCGCACTCAGCAATGTCAGGCGCGGGCGAACCGTATCCGGTGCCTCCACGATCACGATGCAGGCCGTTCGACTGGTGCATCCTCGCCCGCGCACGCTGTGCAGCAAGATCATCGAAGCGTTCCGAGCAAGCCAGATGGAGCGCCTCCTGACAAAGGAAGAACTCCTCGAGCTGTACCTCAACCTCGCGCCCTACGGCGGCAATCTCACCGGCGCCGAGGCCGCATCGCTGAGCTATTTCCGCAAGCACGCGCGCGACCTCACCCTGGCCGAAGCGGCGCTGCTCGCCGGCCTGCCGCAATCGCCATCACGCCTTCGGCCCGACCGACACCCCGCGCGGGCGCGGACGCGCCGCGACCATGTCCTGCGGCGAATGCACACCTGCGGCTACGTCACGCCCGACGAGCTGCGGCGCGCACTCGCCGAGAACGTTTGCGTCCGGCGCGCTCCGCTCCCGTTTCAAGCACCCCATTTCTGCCGGTTGGTCAAGAACCGATTCCCGCAGGAACACACCCTCCGCACGACCATCGACAGCCGCATACAGGCCGACTGCGAAATATCCCTCCGGAGCGCCCTGGCCGGCCTTCGAAACGCAGGCGTCAGCAACGGCGCCGCCGTCGTCATCGAAAACAAAACCGCTGCAGTGCGGGCGATGGTGGGATCGTGCGACTTCTTCTCGGAGGAAGACCACGGGCAGGTCAACGGTGCCACGGCGGCGCGCTCGCCGGGCTCAACCATCAAGCCATTCACCTACGGCCTTGCCTTCGAGCAGGGCCTCTGCACGCCCCGGTCCGTCTTGGCGGATGTGCCGGCCAACTACAGCGGCTACGCACCGAAAAACTACGACCACCTCTATCGCGGCCCGGTCACGGCGCGCGATGCGCTCAGCCTTTCGCTCAACGTCCCCGCGGTGAGGCTCGCACGTGACGTCGGCCTCGACAGGCTCTGCAACTTCCTCAGGCAGGTCGGCCTCACGACACTCCGCCGCAACGCGAGCCATTATGGACTGGGCCTCACGCTCGGCTCTGCTGAGGTTACGCTCCTCGACCTGACCAATGCATATGCGACGTTGGCGCGGCTGGGTGTTTATCGTCCCTATCGCCTCCTCGAAACGGAACCGATCCGCTCCGGAAAACGGGTGCTCTCTGAGGAAGCGGCGTACCTCGTGGCGGATGTGTTGTCGGACACTGCTCGCCTGGAGGGGCGGTGTCTGTGGAAATCGGACAAGACGAGGGTTCGAATGGCGTGGAAGACCGGCACGTCGTGGGGCCATCGCGACGCCTGGGCAGTGGCCTACACACAGAAGTACACCGTCGGCATCTGGGTGGGCAACTTTTCGGGGAGGCCCGCCAAGGCGCTCGTGGGCATCCAAGCCGCCGCACCGATCGCGGCACGCATCATGGATCAACTCCACACGGGCAGACCGCCGGGCTGGTTCTCGAGGCCCGAGGGGATCGGACGCCGCGAAGTTTGTTCGGTAAGCGGCATGCCCGCCGGAGAGCATTGCGGCGCACGGTCCGCCGCCCTCTACATCAGCGGGCGCTCAGCCACACGCCGATGCACCATTCACGAGCAAGTGAAGATCGATCGAGAAACGGGTGCCCTGCTGTGCCGCAATTGTGCGAAAGGCCGCGACTACGCGAGCAAGGTCGTTGAGGCCTGGCCGGTGCAACTCGCCTCGTGGCTGCGCGTCCACCAACCCGATCGCTCACTGGCACCCGTCCACCTCGCCGGATGCCGTCGGACACCCGACATGAAAAAGCGGCCGCGCATTCTATCGCCGGCGCCCGGCCAAACCTACCTCCTCACGGGCAGCGCCAGCCAGAGCAACCAGAAGTT
>JABMSA010000769.1 GCA_013202185.1 Planctomycetota bacterium | reverse complement strand
CGGCTACGGTGTGCGTGGCGTTGGTGCCCATGCGCTTGTGTGCGTGGTAGGGCGTGCCAACGGGGTCGGGCACGAGGCAGCCCTGCTCAAACGACACCGACTCGGGCAAGGGCAGCGGCGATGCCTCGGGGGTGAGAATGTATTGCGCGTGTGCACCGTTGCAGGTGAAACCATATACGTCGTTCATGCGGGCGCAGTAGGCCACGTAGCCTTGGCGGCACATCTCGCATACGCCGCAAGCGTGGAAGGCCGTGATGCATACGCGGTCGCCTTCCTTGAACCGGCGCGGCTGGTCGACGGGCGGTCGCAATCGCCGGACGGATCAAGACCGGCGTTTCTGATGCAGATTATATCAGGAGGCATGGCAATTTGAAAGGTGAGATTGGAAGCATTGCGTTGTGGCCTCGCTGCTCCCATCGCGTGGGCGAGGAGTGTGAACCACGAAGTTCTGATGCGGCCCGAATCAGCCTTCACGGCCCGAGCGGCAGCGCCGAGCAGCACGAGAGCCTGTGGCCGGCCAGGTTGCGCTCGGCGGTGGCGGGGATCGGGGGACCGCTGAGTGATATGGTGTATAGCCTGCCGTCGCGCGGGCATATCCACGCGGCGGCATCATGCCGGATTCGCTTTCCCAAGAGGCCGAGAAGGCCGGGCGGGCGGATTTCGGCGGCGATCTGCTCGATCTGGTGGCCGCGCCTTGTCAAGGCGCCCGGGGAGGGCAGCGGGCGGCCGGGTGTGTGTTTGCGCAGCCACGCGTCGAGCGGCTCGCGGAGCCATTCGGGCACCAACCCGCGGCGGGCAAAGCGCTCCACGGTGCGAGACTTCTCGTTGGCGAATGTCATCTCCGCGTTGGCGGCCTGAACCTGGCAGCTTTGCAGGGGGAGGTGTTTCGCGGCGAGGAGGTCCATGCCGAAGGCTTTCCAACGGCGGTACTTGCCATTGTGCTCGGGCTCCTCAGCCAGGCTCTCGAGTACCTCCGCCTCGAGTTTTGTGTCTGGCTCTTCCGGCCACAGGAATACGAGTTCGACAAGGCACGACTCGCCGCTGAAGTATCGCCCGAATCGCGTGGAAAGCCGACCGTGCGCCCTTATGTGCAGCCCGCGCCAGGGGCCGTGGTGGGTGGGCTGGGGTTTGTCTTGTCCCTCCTCGAGCAGCTTCGCCGTGTAGTCCGAGATCATGCGGCCAAAGTCCGGCGCGCCGGGCACGCTGCGCCAACTGAGTTCGAGGCGGAATTGATACCGATCGGCGAAGGCGCACCTTCCGGTCTGCGGGTTGCGCGCGATTTGAAGCATTTCCCAATCGCAAGGCACCTGAATGCGAAAATTTCGCCAGATCCACAATTGCACGTTTGTTGCATCTCCTGGGGAATAATATGCTGTAATTGTAGCAGATGAAAGCCTGGGAAACAAGGCGGCAAAGCTTGAATATGCAAGTCTGTGGCCGAAAACTCGGAAGAAGGAGCCGGTTTTTCTGGACGTTGTTTCGTCGGGTTGAGCAAGCTTGCCGTCCGAAGCGTCCACAGAAGACGTGGTGCTCATTCAGAAACAAAGTTTTTTTTTCAGATTATTACTTGACAAGGGCCACTTCATGGTGTACCATTTGATAGAGCTTGTTTGCTGTTTTCTCCGCCCGTCAGGCAAGTTGCGCGCAGCACCTGCAGAGATGGTGCGACGGCTTACGGATTTTACCTGTGCCAGGAGGTCAGTTCATGAGACTCGAACGACTGCGACAAGGATCTGTTGTCGTGCTCGGCCTGATGGCGGCCTTGTCGTTTGCATGCCAAGCCTTCGGCCAACTGGAGGGCGTGCCTTGGGAGCAGCTTCCGGAGCGGATTGCGGGCAGGCTGCTTTCCGTCGAAGAGCTGGCTGTTGCTGATTGCCCGAAAGGCATCGAGAGATCGCCGCACGCGCGGGTTGTGCTGCAATACATCGAGAACACTCTTTACGAATGGAATGAATATGAGATTGTGGGCGCCGACGGCAAGGCCCTCCGCTGCATCGTGATGGTGCGGCCGGAGGCTGGCCCACTTTCTCAATGCGAGGCCCAGGTGCTGCTGAGCGCGTCGCGCCTGTGGATCGAGCCTCTGCCCGATCCTGCCGATCGTACCGCCCTTCCGGCTTGGCATCCGAGCCTCGACCGTCTTCCGGTTCGCCCGAGCCGCAAGCCTCCGCCTCCAAGTCGAGAGCCGAGCGGCGAGCCCGGCGGCTTGGCGGCCAGCGGCATCCTGCAAGAAGATGACGCACACGCGGGGATAATCGTCAATGACGTCATCAATGCCGATGATCGGGTAAGGATCACGGCCACAACCGAATACCCCTACAACACACTGTGTTTTGCCGCGTTTGAATTCGGAAGCCTTCCCTATCGGGGTACTGCGTTTCTTGTTTCGCCGTATGTTGCCATCACAGCCGCTCATAATGTTTTCGACTTCGACCGGCTCGAGTGGGCCACCAACTTCGTGGTAGCTCCGGGGCAGCGTCAGTTTGTGGCCGACGGCACGGTCGACCGGCCCTATGGCACACGCACCGCCGTTAGCATGCGGACCGATCCTGCTTATATGGACGCCGCCGATTTGGAGTACGACTATGGGGCGGTGATGTTCTCGACGCCGTTCACCTCCATCTCGACGTTCATGCCGCTGGTGTTCGACAATGAGCCGGCGTACATCTTCACGGCGGGGTATCCTCCGGAGGTGCAAGACGAAACCAGCAGCCAGGCATTGTGGCAATCGGAGGGGGACGTGCTGGGGGTCGGGGGCGTGGGCAATCGGCTGCTATTCGTCGAGGCCGATGTCTCCGTCGGAAACAGCGGCGGCCCGATGTGGTACAAGGCTTCACCCGAAGCCGCGCCGAGGGTTGTTGGGGTACTAACCTTCGGAGCCGGCACCTACAACGGCGGAGCGCTCTTCGTTACACAAAACCAAACGCTCATCAATGAGTGGGTGGAGTGGACGCCTCCTGCGGACGACAACTACGAAGAAAACGATACGCGCCTGGCGGCCTACGATTTCAGCAGCCGGCAGCAGACGTGGCTCTCAGAGATAGACGGCTCCGCCGTGCAGGCCGACGACGACTGGTACCGCATCCAGGTGATACCGGGCAAGGAGAATGTGATCGTCGACTGCCGATTCACGCATAGCGAGGGAGACATCGACGTGCAGTTGCTCAGCTCGACCGGCAACCTGTTGGCTTTCGCCAAGACGGCGACCGACAACGAGTACATCGATACGGTTGTTCCGATCATGGGGACGTATTACATCCTGGTGCACTTCCAGAACGCGGGCAACGCCTATGACCTCTGGTGGCACACCATGCAGCCCGCAGTGCCGCCCGATCTGCCGATCATCACAGGCCTCACGCCCACATCGGGGCCCGTGTTCGCCCTCGCGAAGATCGAAGGCAGTAACTTCGGAATCTGGCCCGGTGATGTTCAATTCAGCGGCGCAGCGGCTGTCGTCATCTCGTGGTCCGACACTCTCATCGAGTGCCGGGTTTCCGGGGGAACCATCACGGGCGACGTCTACGTGCGGGATTCGCGGGGGCATGACAGCAACACCGTCACCTACTCAGTGACAACGCCCGATACCATCAACGTGATCAACACTGGTAGCGTTGCGGGCATAGAAAACGGCTCCGCGTTGTATCCGTTCAGCACAATCCAGCGCGGCATCGATTCTTGCGCCGACGGTGCAACGGTAGTCGTTGCCGATGGTGTTTATACCGGCGTGGGCAACCGCGACATCGACTTCAAGGGCAAGGCCATACACCTTCGGTCGGCAAAGGGCGCCCGGAACAGCATCATCAATTGCCAGGGTACCGAACAAGAGCCGCATCGCGGATTCATCTTCGCCAGTGGTGAAGGCGGCAGCTCGATTCTCGACGGTTTTACGATCACAGGCGCGTATGCCGGCAGCGGCGTGAGCTGCACAAACTCCTCGCCGACCATTGCCAACAATATCATTGCCGGCAACACAGGCCCCCCCGGCACCGGCGGCATAAGCTGCATCGGCTCGTCCGCTGTCATCACCGGCAACGTGATAGCAGATAACACGGCAACCAGCGGCGGCGGAATATACCTCTCAGGCGGGACAGCAGTGGTAACCGGCAACACGATCTCTGCGAACACCGCAGACGTCGGCGGCGGCATCGCCATCGATTCGGCCTCTCCCACCATCACAAACAGTATCATCTCCGCCAACACCGTGTTGTCGGGGCTTGGCGGCGGCATATACGCCTACAACTCATCACCGTTGATCACCAACAATACAATCGTCGACAACAGGAGCACCGGCCAGCAGACCGACGGCTCTGATTCCGCAGGGGGCGGTGTGTATGCCGGCGCCGGCGGCACGCTTACGTTGGACAATTGTATTGTTCGAAACAACATCGCAACAAGCGGCTCCGAAGTTGCGCTCGGTGCGCCCGTCGTTCTAACGGTTCGCTACGCCAACATCGCAGGGGGAGCACAGGGGGTGGCTGTAGAAGCCGGCTCCACACTCAACTGGGGCGAAGGCAACGTCGAACAGGATCCGCTCTTCGCCGATCCCGGGTACTGGGACGACAACGGCACGCCCGGCGACACTGGCGATGATATATGGATCGACGGCGCCTATCACGTCAGATCACGTTACGGCAGGTGGGATTCGAAGGCCGGCGGCGGGGTCGGCGCATGGGTGTCGGACAGCGCCACCAGCCTGTGCATAGACGCGGGCAATCCCGCCTCCAATTACTCCAACGAGCCCTCACCCAACTTCGGCCGCGTAAACATCGGCGCACACGGCAACACCGAAGGGGCCTCCAAGAGCGGCTGGAACCTGCCAGGCGACGTCACCGGCGACTGCAGAGTCGACGTGCTCGACATGATCCACATCCGCAACAAGCTCAACGACGACACTACATCTGCGGACAACTGGCAAGCCGACGTGACGCTCGACGGCTACATCAACATCCTCGACATGATCTTCGTGTCCAACAGGGCACGCTCGCAGTGCAAGTGATCGTGTCCAGCGCCGCGAGTTCCAGCCGGGAGGGAGATCCACTGAATCACGAATGGTGAATTGGGGGTTATGGGTTGTGGGCCGCGTGCAAGCGCCGACCCGCTCGAATCCCTCCTTCGTGGGCGCATATCCGATCATGCCGGCCGGCACTGCCTCGCACGCCTGCGCTCCGCCGCCCCCCTGAAGCCGTCCGACCGCTGCGGTTGACGCACGGCAAGCCGTGCTTGGATAACCTGTGGAAATCGCTGGCCCGTCGCGTTATCAGGCATTCTTGCCTCCACGATCAGCAGAGCCCCCAGGGAGGCGTCGAATCTGCTTGAGAGCCTTGAGCAGTCGCTTGCCGGTGGCAGGACTTATGCATCGCAAGACGTACGGGGGTGGGTCATGATGTACCCGCGCGGGGGCTGGTTTCTACCGAATACCCCTTTATTCCGGCGACGGGTATTGGTATAAATATCCGCGTTATGTAACCGTGATAAACGAAAAGGTATGACAATGAGCGGAACAGTTTTACTCGGGTACGACATCGAAACCGCGTCCGACTCCACCGTAGGATTCCTCGAGGGCGCTGCAATCATCCACGACAAGCACGAGGTGCCCTGGGCCGTTTACGTAACCGGCGCCACGGTCGAGAAGTGCACCGATGCCGTACGCAAAGTGCGCGACAACGAGCTGCTGACGGTCTGCCAGCACACTTACGACCACATGCTCCTCAAGTGTGTGTACATGATGCCCGGCGACGTCAAGCCTTTGCATGGTGAATCGCCCAACGCTTTCATTCGGGGCGGCACACTCGAGGAGGTCCGCGAGCAAATCAGCAAGACTCAGGCGCTCATGCGCGACCTCGTCGGCGTTGAATGCCAGGGCCTCACAGCCCCGTGGTGCTACTACAGGGGCCTGGTCGACCGGCCCGACCTATTGCAGGTGCTCGAAGACAACGGCATCAGGTGGGTGCGGGCCTACGGGCGCGACTACCGCGACTGCCAGCCCACGCCCTTCACCGCCCAGCCGTTTTTCTACAAGGACCAGGGCTTCCCCGACATCCTCGAACTCGGCATGCAGGGATACCAGGACGATTTCTATTGGGATCGCTTCGATGATCGCCGCCACGGCGACACCTATCAGGATTACCTCTACGCGACGCTCGAAGAAGTTGCGAAAAACGACTGGGTATGGAACGTCGCAAGCCACGACCACGGCACACCGACGAAAGAAGCCTTCTTCGAAACAAAAGGCAAATGGATAGAAGACTTCATCGTCCGTGGCAAGGAAGTTGGCGTTCGCTTTGCGGCCCCCGGGGACTTCTACGCAGAAATGGTCGCCCGCCGCGATGCAGGTGAAGAGATCGCCGCCTGCCTGTAACACCGCACAACGGACCAGTGAAAGGAGCTTACGAAGTTGGCAAAGAAAGCAAAAGCCTCAGCACGTAAGAAAGCCGCCCCGAAGAAGCGCGCCGCCACCGACTACCTGGCCGACATCGGCGAATGGATGGTGCCGGGCGTGCATCTGCGCACGCTCGCCGAAAAGAAGGGCATGTTCGCCGGGGCCGCATCCTCCTACGGCCCGATCCAGGAGGACGTTCAGTTCCGCGAGACCCTCGCGCGCGAGTACAACATGTTCGCCGTCGCCAACGAGATGAAATGCCTCAGGGTGCATCCCGAGCGCGGCTGCTACGATTTTACCCAGTCAGACGAAATGGTGGCGTTCGCACGCGCACACGACATGCAGGTGCATGGCCACGTGCTGCTGTGGCACATCAGCCAGCCGGCGTGGTGGACACAGCTCCCGGCCACGCGCGAAGGCCTGATGGACGCCCTCAGCCAGCACATCCACACCGTCGCCGGCCACTTCCACGGCAAGCTCTACGCGTGGGACGTCGTCAACGAATCACTCGAGGGCGACGGCACACTATCGCCGACGCTGTGGTACAGGCGCATCGGCCCCGACTACTGCGACCACGCCTTCCGCTGGGCGCACGAGGTCGATCCCGACGTGAAACTGTTTTACAACGACTTCGCGGCCGAAAGCAAATGCCCCAAGGCCGACGGCATGTACAAGCTCGTGCGCGGGATGGTCGATCGCGGCGTGCCCATCCACGGCGTGGGCATCCAGGCGCACGTAAGCGTAGAGAACGCCCCGCCGCCCGACGAACTTGCCGCCAACATCGAACGTTACGACAAGCTCGGCCTCGAAGTGCAGATCACCGAGCTAACCGTCAGTGTCGACCCTGACAACGGAACGAAAGAAGAACGCCTGAGCAAACAGGCGCAAGTGTACTACGACATTACCCGCGTGGGCGTCGAGGCAAAGAACTGCACCGCCGTGATCACCTGGGGCCTGTCGGACAAGCACAATTGGGAACGGGACGGCGAGCGCGACGACTACGTGGGCACGCTTCCGTGGGATCAACGCTACCGCCAGAAACCCGCGTGCTACGCAATGAAGCGAGCGTTCATGGAAGGCTGACAAACACGGCTACCCGCTTGTGAGTGCAGATGCCTGCGCCTGAGAAACCACGTCAGGAAACATCGAGGAAGCGCTCGCAAGGCGCCCGGTCATCTGAACGTACGAAGGCCTGTCGATTCTCTGTGCTATGCTCTTTGCCAGTGTTGGCGTGGGCTATGCCGTGGCGGCACGACGGCGCCTCTCGGTAGCTCCGTTCATCGCCACGAGCGCGTGCGTCGGGGCCATCCTCAGCGCCGTTGCCACGCTCAACTGGCAGGTGCTCTCGTCGTGCCGCGCGGCAAATGCCAACGGCCTCGAGTCGGAGAAGCACGCTGACGACCGCCGCTGGATGTGGGCGATCCTGCCGGCGTTCATGTGCGTGGGATCCTGCCAGATTCTCCTCCAGGAGATATCGCTGAGAGAGCTGTCCGACGCACTCAGCGTTCGTGCTCCTCTAACGCTGGCCGCCGGCGGGATATTCCTGTGGGGCGTGGCGGCGGTCAGAGGCCAGTGGCCCTCGTCGTCGCACTTGCGCATCGGCGCCGTCACAGGCGTCGTCGTTGCCGTCGGCAACATCACAGCGTTCGCCGCGCTCGACTACGAAGGGCACTCCGGGGTCAGGACGTTGCTGCCGATTCCCTGGTTGATCAGCTCGATCTCAGCTCCCTGGAATTCCTCGAGCATTCGGGCGACCTGGTTCACCCAGCACTTGTCCTTCGACGACACGCTGAAGCCCCACGTTGTGCTTTCGCCCAGTGCGACGATCCGCCTCACCGGCTCCGAGCGCATATCAATCTGACGCTTGAGCATGAGTTGGTCCTTGTTGGAGGTTTACGGCTGGATTTCTGGTGGGCCCTGTCCGATTCGAACGGACGACCGACGGATTATGAGTCCGCAGCTCTAACCGCTGAGCTAAGGGCCCGAAGCCTGGCGCCATTGTAACCGTGCGCGGGGGGAAAGTCAATCCTTTTTTTGCGGGTGGCTTTTTCCTAATGATCCAACTCGCAGATCCTTTTCCTGTAGTGCATGTAGTTCTCGAAGCTGACGTTGTCGGGCACGCCGTGGTCGCAGGTGGGGACGTAACCGCCGCGCTCGAGCATCGCGGGGATTATGTGCTCGAGGTGCTTGTCGATGGCGCCCTTCCCGGCGGCCAGCACGCGCTTGTCGATGCCGCCCGACATCACGAGGTCCGGATACTGCCGGCCGATCTCGACGACGTCGCAGCCGCTGGCGACCTCGAATGGTGTCATTACGTCCATTCCGGCCTCGAGGTAGAGCGGGATGGCAGGCACGCACCAGCCGTCGGTGTCGAGCGAAAAGTAGATGTGGCCGGTCTGCCGGGCGCGTGCGTTGCCGACGACCTCCTGGTAGTGGGGCAGGATGAACTCGCGGACCATATCGGGCGAGATCAGCAGCCCGTGGTTGTAGCAGATGTCTTCCGCCATGAAGAGTTCATCGAGCCGGATCTTCGATTGCACCTTCTCGATTGCGGTGTTCATCAGGGTTGCCCAGTGCTGCATCATAGCGTGGATGAGCTGGGGCTGGTCGATGAATGCATACAGCAGGTCCTCGGGCCCCATCAGTGCGCGGAGGTACATGTAGCCGCCGATCATTCCCTGGCTCACCATCTTGCCGTCGCGCTCGGCGGCTTCGGCCGCGTCCGTGCACTTCGCGTCGAACTGCTCGTAGCGCCGCGCATCGTTGACGTCCAGCCGTGGCTGCACCTCTTCGATCCAGTCCTTCATGCAGGTAACGGGGTGCTTGATGTAATCGGGCATGAATCCGTGGCGGCGTCCCTTGAACACGCGCAGCCACCGGCCTGCGACATCCTGTATGATCTCCGTGTCGCCGTCGTCCTCGATGACCTTGTCTTCGTAGCCGGGTATGAACGGCGGCTCGCACCAGCCAAGGTTCAGGCCGGGGCCGGCCATGCCGCCGGGGTCGAAGTTGAAAAGCTCGGCCTGGTCGAGATCCTCGGGGAGGCCTTCGTTCTTCCACCGCTCGATGGCCTCATCCCAGATGTAAAACTCGCGCCTTACAAGATGATCGACGGGCTTGAATGTGTACGTTGCCCTGTAACGTTCCGCTGAATTAAAGATGCACTCCTTTTCTGCCCGGCTGTTGTGCTTTCTGACGTGCGGGCGTCCGCCGCCGATCACTTGCCGGCGTTTCCGTTTCTTGCTTTCTTGTAGAGCAATCCGTATTCGAGGCTGTCGACAAGCGCCTGCCAGCTTGCCTCGATGATGTTCTCAGACACGCCAACGGTGCCCCACAGCGTTTGGCCGTCGGTCGACTCCATCAGCACGCGCACTTTGCTGGCGGTGCCGTCGGCGCCCTCGAGCACGCGCACCTTGTAGTCGGTCAGGTGAATATTCCGGATCTCGGGATAGAACTCCCGGAGCGCCTTGCGCAGGGCTGTGTCGAGCGCGTCGACGGGGCCGCCACCTTCGGCGGCGGTGTGGACCTGCCTGTCGCCAAGGCCGATCTTTATGGTCGCTTCAGACGTCACCCGGCCTTCGATGTCCTTGTCCACGATGATCCTGAAGCCCACGCGGTGGAAAAGCTCTTCGTGTTTGCCGAAGGCCTTCATGAGCATCAACTGAAACGAGCCTTCGGCCCCTTCGAAGAGGTAGCCTTGCAGTTCGCGCTCGCCGAGTTCATCGAATAGCCGACGTATCTCGTGGGAGTCTTTGTTCACTCCTGGTGCATATTCGCGTGCCTTGTCGAGAATCAGGCTGCGGCCCGAGAGCTCGGACAAGAGCACGCGGCGCCTGTTTCCGACACGCTTGGGGTCGACGTGCTCGTAGCTCAGTGGGTTCTTCTGTATTGCGTCGACATGCATGCCGCCCTTGTGTGCAAAGGCCGACTTTCCGACGTACGGGCTGGTCTCGTTGAGGGCCTGGTTTGCGATTTCGGCCACATACAGCGACAGCTCGGTCAACTTGTGCAGGCCGCCCTCCGGCAGGCAGCGCTTATTCATCTTCAACTCGAGCGTGGGTACTATCGTGCAGAGGTCGGCGTTGCCGCAGCGCTCGCCGTAGCCGTTGATTGTGCCGTGCACCTGAGTAGCCCCGCAGCGCACGGCGGCCAGCGAGTTGGCCGCGCCCAGCCCGCTGTCGTTGTGGGCGTGTATGCCGACCGGCGTGCCGACGTTGGCCATGACGTCTCCAACGGCCTGTACCACGTCCCACGTGAGTGTGCCCCCATTGGTATCGCACAGCACAAGCCAATCGGCCCCGCCCCTTGCGGCCGCCTTGAGCGTTTCGAGTGCGTACTCGGCGCTGTCCCGATAGCCGTCGAAGAAATGCTCCGCGTCGTAGACCACCTCCAGGCCGGCGGCCTTCAGAAAAGCCACGGAATCCTCGATCATGTTCAGGTTGTTCTCGAGCGATGTTCGAAGAACTTCCCGCACGTGGAGGCCCCATGTCTTGCCGAAGATCGCAGCCGCCGGTGCGCCGGACTGGGCAATCGCCCTGAGCCCCGGGTCGTCCGATGCCTTGACGCGCGCGCGGCGCGTGCTCCCGAATGCCACAAGCTTCGAATGCTTTGGCGGCTGCTTTCGCATCAGCTCGAAGAACTCGCGGTCCTTGGGATTCGAGCCTGGAAAACCCCCTTCGATGTAATCGATGCCCACGTCGTCGAGCCGCCCGACAATCAACAGCTTGTCTTCGACGGAAAGTGACATACCCTCGCCTTGTGTGCCATCTCGGAGTGTTGCATCGTAAATTCTTACCCGATCCATTTTTGCCTCAATATCCTGGATTGACCAATCGCGCC
Source organism: Planctomycetota bacterium (assembly GCA_013202185.1). GTDB lineage: Bacteria > Planctomycetota > PUPC01 > JABMSA01 > JABMSA01 > JABMSA01. Next base: position 672 of record JABMSA010000769.1, on the reverse strand, counting down.
GGCATCTGCACGTGCGCACGCATGAAAACAAGCCACAGGCTTGCAGCATCTGCGGCTCGTGCAAAACATTTTCGGCCGCCGACGCTTGTTTTCGCCCGCGACCGCCGGGCTTTTCGGATCAAGCCACGCCTCAGCGGCTCGCGGGCCCGATAATGGCGATGCCCGCAATCGTTATGATGTTGCGTTTGGCTGCGATCCGATTCAAATACATCTGCAAAGCTCCGTTCAGGACGACATTATATTATCCGGCAAAACCGGAGGATGTCAAGGAGTTTTTGCGGGCGTTGCGGTTTTGGTCCGGTGCGCCGTCTGCTTGGCCCGAAATACCCGGTGTCGCTTGCTTCGGATCCTGAATCGCTCATCGGGCGAAATGTCCTCGATGGCGTCCGGCGCAGCGCCTTTCCCCGGCGATCACCGGGTCGCAAGGATGCTCGTCGAGAGAATTCAATTGGTTCGCGCGTCACATTCCGTATTCCCTCAGCTTCCGGTGCATGGTGCGCAGGCCGATGTCGAGTATTTCGGCTGCCTTCTTGCGGTTGCCGCCGACCTGCTCGAGGGTCTTGCGGATGGCTTGCTCCTCGAGTTCCTTCATCGTGATCCCCACGGGAAAGCCCGTCGCCTCGGGCAGCTTGGGCCGCACATTATCCGGAAGGTCTTTCAGGCTCAACTCCT
>JABMSA010000768.1 GCA_013202185.1 Planctomycetota bacterium | reverse complement strand
TTGCAAAAAGTTTCCCCATCCTGCCTTCCCAGGCAGGCCCCCCTTTCAAAAACTCCTGGGCTTTCAGAGGCTCGTCCCGCCGCCCAAGACGACTCCCATTGACCAATTGACCTCGACGAGCGTCTTCGCTCGTCGCCCCGCCTTCTTGGGCGGACACCCCCTTCAAGAATTCTTGGGCTTTCGGAGTGGATGGATTGGATGCTGAATCCTCTTCGACCCACAATGGATACGGAGGAATCAGTTTTTCCTGGCAGACAAATACTTGTGGCGGCTGTTTGGCCTCTTACTGCGGAAGTTGGGATGTACAGACACGTAGCCTCATTGGCTCATGGTCCGACGCCTAGCCACTCTTGGGACGTTGCCACACATTTAGCCCCCCGACGTTCGCCAAGACGCCGAATTGTGCTTGACTTGCCGCGGATATGTGTTATAATGTACGTTGATGCTGAACTAACAGGCAGACCGGCGCGCCTGATCTTTTTGGGCCGGGCTCGCCAAGGTGCGCTCCGGAGGCATCGGTCGGGACGCGCCCTCCCGCATAGTTGCGCTGTGTGTGTCTGCCCGGGCCCGGCATTGTCGTGATTAGTCAGCAACCGGTTTCGAGCGCTTTGCAGGCCGATGCGAAAGGAAGGCTCTATGGCTGAGGTTGTTCTCGAGGGTGTCACCAAGGTGTACCCCGGCGGAGTGGCCGCCGTAAAGAACCTCGACCTCGAAGTCAAGGACAAGGAGCTGATTGTTTTGGTGGGCCCCTCCGGGTGCGGCAAGTCGACCACGCTGCGCATGATCGCCGGGCTCGAAGAGGCCACGGAGGGAACGATCAGGATAGGCGACACTACGGTGAACGACGTGCCGCCCCGCGATCGCGACATCGCAATGGTCTTTCAAAATTACGCCCTCTACCCGCACATGACCGTTTACAAGAACATGGCTTTCGGCCTTACGCTGCGAGGCTACGCCAGGTCGGAGATAAAGGAGAGGGTGCTCGATGCGGCGCGAGTGCTGGGCATTGAAGGCCTGCTCGACCGCAAGCCCAAGGCCCTCTCGGGCGGGCAGCGGCAGCGCGTGGCCGTGGGCCGGGCCATCGTCAGAAAGCCGAGGGCTTTTCTGCTCGATGAGCCGTTGAGCAACCTCGATGCAAAGCTGCGCACGGAAATGCGAGCCGAGCTGCAAAAGCTACACCGACGCCTCGAAACGACGATGATCTATGTGACACACGACCAGATCGAGGCAATGACCCTCGGCGACCGCATCGTTGTGATGGAGGACGGGCTCGTGCAGCAAGTGGATACGCCCCTGAGCGTTTACGATTATCCGACGAACAAGTTCGTGGCCGGATTCATCGGAACGCCGCCGATGAACTTCATCGACGGCAGCTTGCTCGCAAAAGACGCCAGGCTCTGCTTCTGCGAGAACCCCGGCATCGAGCTGGCACTGTCCGACCGCCTCCAGCAGACAATGCAGGAGTTTGCCGGCTCTGCGATTACGCTTGGCATCAGGCCCGAGTGCATACAAAAGCGAACACCCGAGACCGACGCCCCGGCCGGGAGCACGTTCGAGGCCGACGTCAACGTGGTCGAGCCGCTGGGCGACGAGATGATCGTTTATATTTCAACAGGCAAAAACAACCTCATCTGCAAGGTGGGCTCGCACAGCAATATAGAGGTTGGGCAGCAACTGCAGTTTGTGGTGGACCTCGCCAAGGTGCACCTCTTCGATCGGAACGGCGGCAGGAACGTATCGCTCAACGGATCGAAAGCGCCGCCGTAGCGGGCCGGTCTGCCCAGGCGGACCACAGTCCGGCCGGAGCCAATGGCGGGCACCTTGAGAGTGGGAGCTTTCCCGCTCTTTTCGTTGGAGAAGAAGCAGGAACACAAGAGTTCAGGAGGCGAACGCGCGTCGCAGACCGGCACAAGCCGGATACCGACCCGCAGCACAGAACCGGACCATATCTCACAGGAGCAGTGGTTTAATGAATGGCGAACTTTTACGGCTGGTAGACAGCATCCATCGCGATAAAGATATCGACAAGGAAATCATTTTCAGGGGCATCGAAGATGCCCTGCTCTCGGCCGCACGCAAACGATTCGGCCAGCGCGACAGCATAATGATCACGATAGACCGCGAAAGCGGCGACATCCTCGCGTTCGACGGCGACGACCCGATCGATCCCGCTGATCTCGGCAGGATCGCCGCGCAAACCGCCAAGCAGGTAATCATACACAAGATAAGAGAAGCCGAAAGCGAGGTGATCTTCGAGGAGTTTGAAGCGAAGCTCCACGATGTCATCAACGGCACGGTTCAGAGGGTCGAAGGCTCAACGGTCATCTTCAATCTCGGCAAGGTCGAAGGCATAATGCCCAAAAGAGAACAAGTGCCCGACGACACCTACCGGCCCGGCGATAGGGTGAAGTGCTACGTGCTGGGCGTGAAAAAGGACGGTCAGCGCGTGAAGGTGCTGCTGTCGCGGACGCACCCCGACATCGTCAAGCGGCTTTTCGAAATTGAAGTGCCCGAGGTGGCCGACCGCGTCATCGAAATCAAGGGCCTGGCACGCGAGCCCGGCAGCCGAACGAAAATAGCAGTGCTCTCGTCCGACACCCGCGTAGACTGCGTAGGCGCCTGCGTGGGAGTCAGAGGCAGCCGGATCAAGAACATCGTTGCAGAACTCGGCGGCGAGAAGATCGACATCGTGCCGTGGAGCCCCCAGCCCGAGATGTTCATCTCAAAGGCACTCAGCCCCGCCGAAATCTACAGCATCACACTCAACCCGGCGCTCAACAGGGCAAAGGTTGTCGTGCCCGAAGATCAGCTCTCACTTGCCATCGGCAAAAAGGGCCAAAACGTACGCCTCGCCGCAAGGCTCACCAAATGGGCCATCGACGTCATGAGCAAGGAAGAGTCGGACCACCTCTCCGAGCAGACGACAAACGCCCTCAGCACCGTCGAGGGCGTTTCGGAAAACACCGTTGCCCGCCTCGCCAGGCTCGGATACACAATTACCGATCTCGCGAGGCTCCAGCCTGAAGACCTGATCGTCGTCAAAGACATGTCCGACGAAGAAGCCGTCCTGATCGTCGAGGGTGCCCGCAGGGTCCTCGCCGAGGGCCCCGCCACCAAGTTGGAAGGCACCGAACAAGCCGAGGAAGAGGCCCAACCAGAGGTCGACGAACAGCAAGAGCAAACGGCACAGACCGAAGAACCCGCGGCACAGGCGGATGAGAGCGTCGGCGAACCAGAGGCGGAGGCTGCAGACGAAAGCGCCGAAGCCCAACCCGCCGAAGCGTCGGAGCAGATCGACGAAGTGCAAACAGAACAAGAGCAAGCTGAAGACGACGACGCGGTTTCGGAAAGTACCGAAGAGCCCGACGCGGACGAATCCAACGATACAGAGGGCGCAGCCCAAGAGGCCGAAGAAGAGACTGCAGAATTGGAGCAGGCCGAAGAGGCCGAGACCACATGACATGACACCAGGCCGTGGGGCGACGACCCGGCTTCGCGGCCGCTCGAGGCGCCCCGTTGGCGTGTAGTACTGACAATTGGTGAAGTTTTGGGAGTATATCAACTCCGGAGGTTACGCTTTTGGGCATCAGGTTGCACGTGTTGGCAAAAGAGCTGAACACGCCGAGCAAAGCACTCGTTGCACGCTGCCGCGAACGCGGCATCAAAGTAAAGAGCCACCTTAGCTCCGTGCCGGAACCCATTGCAGAGGTACTGCGCAAAGAGATAATCTGGCGCAGAGAACGTGCAATACAGGACGCAGCCAAGGCTGCACAAGAGAAGGAACTCGAGAAGGCACAGCCTCCGCGCGCACCCGCAAGACCTCCGGGCGGCCAGAGACGCCCCGCGCCCGGGGAGCGTACACCCCCTCAGAGGCGCCCGGGTCCGAGAGGGGACCGCCCGGACACGGTCGCTCCACAACCAACAGAGCCGCCCCCCGAGCAAACTCGGCAGGGTCGCGACGGCAGACAGCACCGCAAAGCACAAACGCAAACGCCCGCCGCACAAGCAGGGCACGCAAGCACCCTGGCAAAAGAACATGATCGACGCAAGCGAGGCACATCCGTTGTTGAAGACAAAGTCTGGCGCCCGCCCAAGAAAGAAGCAGGCGGCAGCAGGCACCAGCGATTCAGAAAAAGACCGAGGAAAGGCGGCGCCGCGGCAATGCCCCCGCCAGAGAGGCCCGAATCGGCGGAAGTGGAAGTGCCCGTCTTGCTTCGAGACCTATCGAGCGCCATCGCCGTCAAAGCGGCCGATATCGTCCGCCACCTCCTCCTCACCGGCGTGGTTCTCTCGATCAATGATTACGTTCCCGAAGAGCTCCTGCCCCAGATCGGAGAGAACTTTTCGGTAAAGATTAAAATAATCAGGCCAAAGACCCTCGAGCAAGAAGCTCTCGAACAACTCACAATGCCCGACCGCCCCGAGGACCTCGTGCCGCGCGCACCGGTAGTTACCTTCCTCGGCCACGTCGATCACGGCAAAACGTCACTGCTGGATCGCATCCGCGAGACCAACGTAACCGAACAGGAG
>JABMSA010000767.1 GCA_013202185.1 Planctomycetota bacterium | reverse complement strand
GCTTCCTGGGTCTTCTCCTGGGCGGCTCTTGCCGATGCGATCTGCAGGCGGTGGAAGTAAGCCTGGACCGGCATAAGCGCCTGCATCTCGGTGTTGAGGGCGACCAGCTCATCGTACTTCTTTTCCTTATAGAGGGCATTGGTGAGCGTCTGCCACATTGAATCGAGGTTGTGGCTTTCGCGATCGTTCTTGATGTTCTCGACGAACTCCTTGACGGCGGCTTCCGTGTCGCCGTCGTTGATGGCGGCGTTGAAGATGTTGTATCTCGCCTGCCGCATGTGGGAGGGGTTAAATGCGGGCGGGCCCAGCTCGAGGATGCGGCGCCACGTCGCGAGCGCCTTCGCCGGCTCGATACTTTGCTGAGCATTGGCAAGGCGTTGGAGATAGTCGGCCTCCTGGTTTGCGTCCATCTCGAGGCCGTGCCGTGCGAGCTTCGCCAGAGCTTCTGCCGCCTCCTGCTTGTATCCGTGGGAGGCCAGGTCGCTAGTCACCCTGAGCTTCTTCATCAGGTCCGCGTGATCCTTCGGCGGGGCCGCGAGGAATTCCCTGATGCCCGGGAATGGGTCGTACGGGGAATAGTAGCTTCTGTGGCCATCCATGAGATCGCGCAACACTTGATAATCTTCGGGCCAGGCCTCTTGCAGTTGCTTGCTGATCGTCAGGACTTTCTCCGACCAGTATTCTTCGCGGGCAAAGCGGAAGTATCCGCGCATTGCATTTTTGCGTCTGTCGGGTTCTTTCTGGGCGGCTATGATCGCTTCGGCCTCTTTGGCTGCGGCCTCGGGGCCGTGCTCGTTTGCGATGTTCTGCAGGAAGTTGCGGACCTCATACTCGGAGATATTCTTCTTGAAGTATTCCCGCCACTCTTCAATCGCCTTGTCGAGTTCGCCGTTGTTCTGGTAGAGGTTCGCGAGCTGTGTGCCGATGTTGTATCCCAGCTCACGTGCCTTCTTGAACTCCTCTTCCGCTTTGTCGAGTTCGCCGCGATTCTGGTAGAACTGTGCAAGCTCCGCGCCGATGTTGTATCCAAGCTCTCGCGCCTTGAGGAGCTCCTTCTCCGCGTTGTCGAATTCCCCGCGATTTCGGTAGAAGTGTGCAAGCTGCATGCCGATGTTGGTTCCCAGTTCGCGTGCCTTCTTGAACTCCTCTTCCGCTTTGTCGAGTTCGCCGTTGTTCTGGTAGAGGTTCGCGAGCTGTGTGCCGATGTCGAGTCCCAGCTCGCGCGCCTTGCGGAACGCCTCTTCGGCCTGATCGGCAAACTGCGCGTGGTTCCTGAAGAAGCCGGCCGCCTGTTGCCACGCGTTGCCGCTGGTTGGATTCTCCTCGAGTACCTTGAGCAGGACATCGCGCCCCTTCTCCGGCGCGCCCCTGTTCGCGTGCAGGCCAGCCAATTGGCACGCCCAGTTGATGCGGTCGGAGCCGCCCTTCTCGGACAGCTCAAGGAGCGTCTCGATACAGCGCACCCTGTCGAGGCCGGCCCGGCTCAGGAGGTCGTTCAGTGTTCGGTACAGCTCGTAGCGCCGTTTCCTTGCCCGTTCGGGTGCTTCGACGCTTACAAGGGGCCCTCTGTTCGGCCCCATGATCTTTTTGGCCTGCTCGGCCGCCTTGTCCAGCGCGTCGGGCTTGCCCATGGCCGTTTGCAGCCAGTCGCGATAAAGCAGCAGGTGGACGTCGTTCGGGCGGTGCTCGATGACCTTGTCAACGGCGGCGACGGCCTGCTTGTATTCGCGGGCCTGCTCGAGCGCCATCGCCAGCGCGAAGTTTGCCTGGCCCAGGTCTTTCGCATCTTCGGCGGCCTTCGTTGCATCGGCAACGCTCGGCAGAGGGTAGGTGGCGATCAGCGTGCCCTTCGGCGGTGTGAAGGTGAAGTCGCCGGCCATCTCGCCGACCTGGAGCTTCTCGATGATCCTCTCGGACGTCAGTTTTCCATCGGCGTTGTAACTTCGATTGCGCATCGGCAGCAGCCGCCCGCCCACGGCCTTGTGATTGTCATAAACGCAGGAGGAGCTTAGTTTGAATTCGCTCTGCTTGTTCTGGCGGTAGTGGTTCTCCATCCTTGTGAGGACTTTTCGGGCGGTGTCAATGAAGAAGCGCGGCCTGTTGTTCCCGTGCTCCACGACGAGTACCGTGGTGTCACCTTCGCGTGAGTCGATCTTTCCAGTGCTGTACGTGACAAGAAATTCGTCGGCGGTGTAGCCTGACATGCCCGGGACGTCGCGGCGCAGGTTCCTGTAGTCTTGTGGCAGAAGCTTGCGGGCCGCGGCGTAGTTCTTCTTTTCGTAACACCGGTAATACCGTTCGCCGTCACTCAAGCTTCGCGTTGTGATCTCGCCCCCTCGGCGATTTTCTCTGACGAACTTCTTGCCGGCCAGCACCCGTTCTTCCTCGGATTCGCCGCTGATCTGACCTTCTGTGTCATAGTGTGTGATCTTTCGGATCACGTGGAAATCGACCGGACCCTGTGCAAGAGCTTCGATCGCCTTGCGCACGTCGGGGTCGGCCTCCGGCACCTTGGGCTCTGGCTGCTCTCTGGGGATGTGCATTTGCGGGTAAAGTGCGCCGCCGCGGTTGAGGCGGCCCGATCTGCCGGATCCCTTGAGCATTTGCCGCTTGCTCGCTTTGGCTTTTCTGCCGTAGTCGCGCCTCCTCTCCATGCTTGCAGCAGGCCCCCATGCCTCTCCCGGGCGCTGCGGTGTTCTCGAAGCGAAGCCCGACCGTGCCGCAGACTCGGCCACCTCGGACATCGGCGCATTGAATGCCATTAGTTCCGATGAGCGTTGAAAAAACCTCGGCTCGGGCAATGCATCTGCTTCAAACATGCTCTCAGCAGCGTAGGACTTCCCGTTCATGTCAAATGCCTCGTCTGCGATCGAGTCAAGAGGCGCAAAGTCGACATTTGCCCTCCCCCACTGTGCGCGGCTCAGGTAGAAGTCCATCCCTCCCCCGCGCTGGTCTTCGAGCCCCTCCTCCGTCGGCTCTCCGAATCTCTCTGACCAGTCTCCTTGCCTCGCCTCCATCTCGGCCTTTCGCGGCGCGCCGGCCCACTGCTC
>JABMSA010000066.1 GCA_013202185.1 Planctomycetota bacterium | reverse complement strand
GAGGAGGAGGAAGAGAGGGAGAGAGAAGGGGAGGGAACGGCGCAATTGCCCCCTCTCCCTCTGGGAGAGGGGAACGGGGTGAGGGAACCACGGGCAAGCAGCGTCGCCTGACGAACTCCCACAGACCTACTGACCCACAGACCCACAGACCCACTTGCATTCATAGCCTGCTTTGCGGATAATGGTGGTCTATGATGACCGCCGTACCGCAAAGCACCATTTCGCTGGGCTGGACAGCTTCGGCCAAGAAGAAACTGGCAGGCAGGCTGAAGGTGATCAAGCCTTTCGACCCCTACCACAGCCCGCTGTGTACCTGCCCGCCGAAGCTCACGCTCAACGTCTATACCGGCTGCGGATTCGAGTGCTTTTACTGCTATACGAGCAGCTACGCGTGGGGCCGCTGGGGGCGGACGTGCGACCGCTGGGGCCCGCGCAAAGATGTCTTGCGCGGCCTCGAGAAGGACATCGCCGCACTCGCCGACGCCGGCCCGCCGCTCACCCGAATGCCGGTCGTGCTGTCGCTGTCGTCCGATCCCTATCCCGACTCGCCGCTCGTGAACGAAGGCGAGCTTCGCCTCACGCGCGGATGCCTCGAGCGCCTCACCACAGCCGGATGGCAAGTACACATTCAGACGAAGTCGGATATGATCCTGCGCGACCTGGATGCCCTCGATCCGGAGCGGGCGCTCATCGGCCTCACGATCACCACTGCCGACCGCCGGCTCGCGGCGCGGATGGAGCCTTTTGCGCCGCCGCCGGAACGCCGCATCGACGCTCTCGCCGAGGCAGGCCGGCGAGGGTTCGACACAATTTGCAGGATCGATCCGCTCGTGCCGGGAGTGAACGATGCCGCCGCGCCGCTCGCCGAGCTGGTGCAACGGCTGCGCGACGCCGGCGTGCGGAAGGTGATAACCAGCACGTTCAAGAAGCGATGGGACAGCGCCCGCCGCTTCGAAGCGGCTTTCCCACAGGAAGCGGCGTCGTCGGCCGAACTCTACGAACCCGGCCTCGTGCAGGGCTACATGTACATGAAAGAAGACGTGCGGCGCGGCATCATGCAGCGGCTGCGCGAGATAGTGCACGACCACGGAATGGCCTTCTCGTGCTGCCGAGAAGGATTTGCCGAGCTCAACGACGGCTGCTGCGACGGCACAACGCAAAATGAAATGAAGGACTGACGCATGTCCCTGGCCAATGACATTCTCGACAACATCACAGGCTACTCCAAGGCGATGTACTCCACGTGGTTTTACTACAAGTCGGCCCGGCTGCTCTTTGACGCGGGCGAGGGCGTGGCTTCGTCGCTCGAGAATTTCATATTCGGCGCCGAGAGAATCTTCATCAGCCACGGCCACCACGATCACATCGGCGGCCTGCCCGGCATCATCAGGGCGCGAAGCTCGGCACGCGGCGACAAGCAGAAGCCCCTCACCATCTACTATCCCGAAGACGACGCCCTCGTGCAGGTGCTCAGGGATTACGTCGACAAGGTCTCGGGCCGGCTCGAGTACGAGCTGACGTGGTCGGCGGCAAAGCCCGGCGACGAGATCGAGCTGCGCGGCGGCGACAGGCGCAGCTTTGTGAGGGCATTTGCCACGCCCCACTCGCGCCGTGCCACGAGCATCGGCTATAAGCTGATGGAACATCGCCGTCGCCTCAAGCCCGAGTATGAAGGCACCGACAAGGACGAAATCGCCCAGATGGTCCGCGAGCATGGGCGCGAGGCCGTCACCGACGAATACGACCACAGCCTGCTCGTCTACGGCGGCGACTCCATGCCCCTGCCGCTCGACGAGGTCCGTGGCTGCGAGGTGCTGATGCATGATTCCACATTCCTGGCCGAGGAAGAGCGCGGCAACGAAACACACGCCGCGATGGAAGATGTGATGCGGCTGGCCGCTGAGGCCGACGTGAAGATGCTGCTGCTGATCCATATCTCATCGCGCTATGCAAAGGGGCAAACAGTGAAGGCCGCAAGAAAACTTGCCGAGAAATATGGTATGGCCCAACGCACCGCACTCATCCTTTACAGAAACATATTTCTTCTGTCGCAACGCGGCGCAAACAACACGGGAGCAGAGAAATGAATTTCGCCCCGGACGAGTTCTTCGATCTCGAGGATTTCGCGCACGCCGAGCTGCTGGCCGGTGTCGAGCCCATCTGGCAGATGCTCGGGCGGCCGCTCGCCGAGTACATAGCCTCCCACATCAAGCCCGAAATCCAGGGCACCGTGATGGACGGCGCATGGCTGATGGGCAACGACATCTACATCGGCGAAGGCACCGTCGTCGAGCCCGGGGCGATGATAAAGGGCCCGGCGATAATCGGCCGCAACTGCGAGATACGGCACACCGCCTACATTCGCGAGGACGTGATCGTGGGCGACAACTCGATCGTCGGCCACGCCACCGAGCTGAAAGGATGCGTGCTGATGGACCACGTGGAGGCGGGGCATTTCGCCTACATCGGCGATTCCGTCGTCGGCAACCACGCGATGCTCGGCGCCGGCACGAAACTTGCAAACTTCAAGGTCGACTCGACAAAGGTGGTTGTTCGCGACGGCGACGTGCAGCATCCCACCGGGCTCGAGAAGTTCGGTGCCATCGTCGGCGACGGCACAAAGTTCGGCTGCAACACCGTTTCGTATCCAGGCACGCTTCTGGGCAAGGGCTGCGTCATACTGCCATGCCGCATCGTTCGAGGCTGCGTGCCGGCCGGGACAGTGATACGCGATTGAGGCCGGTGCAAACATCTGCAAGTACGGTGACGTGCCTCTGAGTAGAGACGCCCCGGTGGGG
>JABMSA010000766.1 GCA_013202185.1 Planctomycetota bacterium | reverse complement strand
CGAATAGGCCCGGAACCAGATCAGGGTATCAGGTCCGAAGTTCTTTCCGGACCGAAATGGTCTGGGTAATCTGCGGATAGTATCCGCCTCAGAAAACGAAATCGTCCTCGATGACGGCGTCATTCCTGACGGGCGGGGGGCCGTCGTCGAGGGCATCGGGTTCGTCGGCGTCGTCCGTTGCGGGCTCTTCCACGGCGTCGGGTTCGTCGGCGTCGGAGTCGGGTTCGTCGGCGGGTGTATCTTTTTCGGTCGTGGCCGGTTCGTCAGGCTCTTCGTCCGACGATTCGGATGCGCCCACGGCCGGTGTGTGTTGTGCTTTCGGGCCACCGGCAGCGGACCTTTGCGCCTTGTCGGGGTCGCCGGGGAGAATCACGGCAAGCAAGATGGCAATTACCGCGACCGCTGCAACGCCTATACCTATATACATCATGGCCGGCGAGCCCTTGGCCGATCCTTTGGCGTATCGGTCGGACACGCGCCGTGAGGTGATCTTGGACGTTGAGGCCGAGCGCCTGGCGACCGGCTTGCGCCCGGGCTTGGGTTTCTTTCGGGTCGGCTCGGGCTCGGCGGGCGGCTCGGCGGATGTCGGGCTTTCAGGCTCGGCGGACGCCTGGCTTTCGGGCTCGGCGAATGCCTGGCTTTCAGGCTCAGCGGATGCCTGGCTTTCAGGCTCGACGGGCGCCTGGCTTTCAGGCTCGACGGGCGCCTGGCTTTCGGGCGAGGCGGGGATCGAGACAACGGCCCCGCACTCGCATTTGGCGCACTTGCCTCGCAGAGCGTCGGGCGCATTGAGTTTCCTGCCGCATTGTTCGCATTCAACAACTACGCTCATCGGTTGCCTCCGCAATAGGGAAATAATGCTTCATTCAACAACACGGCGCTCATTCTAACACAAACCGCCGTCGGCGTCAAGAAAGGAATTGTGAATTGCCGGGAGGTGTCCGCCCGGAATTTTCACATGGCGCTGCCATTTTCGGCTCCGAAACTGTTCCTGAAAGGAGGGAGGACCGCATGCCTGAGTTACGCCAAGACCCGGCCAGCCACGACTGGATCGTAATCGCGGCGGAACGCGCAAAACGACCGGACGAATACCGGCGCGAGAAGAAGCCGGAACAGCGCCCGGCGTACGTGGCCGACTGCCCCTTTTGCCGGGGAAACGAAGACCAAACGCCGCCCGAGAACTTTGCCTTCAGAGATGGAGAGCCCAACACCCCCGAGTGGCTGGTGCGCGTAGTGCCAAACAAATTTCCGGCGCTCACGCCGTCGGGCGATATGACTCGCCGGACCGAGACGGGGTTCTTTCGAAAAACCGACGGCGTAGGCCACCACGAGATAATCATCGAAACGCCGCGGCACGATCTTGACCTGGCCACGATCGAACCGGCCCAGGCGGAGCGCGTGGTGCTTGCGTACCGCCAACGGTTTCACGTTCTCAGGCAAGACCCGCGCGTCGAAAACATAATCATATTCCGCAACCACGGCAAGAGCGCGGGCACGTCGATCATCCACGCGCATTCGCAGCTCATCGCGACCTCGGTAGTGCCCAACCTCATCCGAGACCGCCTCGAGGCGGCTACCAATCACTACGACGATACCGGCCGGTGCCTGCTGGCCGACATCCTCGACAAGGAGCTGGAGGCAGGCAAGCGGATCGTAGACGAAAACCACACGTTCGTGGCGTTTCATCCCTTCGCGCCGCGCCAGCCGTTTGAAACGTGGATAGTGCCCAGGAAAATTCGCGCCAGCTTCGGCAACATCGACGACGACGAATGCCGACACTTCGCGCATATCCTCCAACGAACGCTCTACCGCCTATACATAGGGCTTGGCGACCCCGACTTCAACTTCGTCATCCACACTGCACCCGTACGCGACGAAAACCAATCGTACTACGCATGGCACCTGCAAGTATTGCCCCGGATCAGCACACCGGCCGGCTTCGAGATCGGGTCCGGCATGTCGATCAACGTAACGTTTCCCGAAGAGACGGCCGCGTTCATGCGCAACATCGACACGCCTGCGCCCTCAGCCGTGCGGAGTTTGAACCACGAATAAACACGAATGGACACGAATAGGCCCGTCCGCCATAGCTCGGCGACGGCGGGAGCGCTGTTCCTGCTCTTTCCCAATTCGTGTTCATTAGCGTCCATTAGTGGTTCCATTCTTGCCGGAGGGCTTCCCACAAAAAGTATTGATTCTGCAGGGTCGTTATGTTAGCCTATCGGGATGCACGGAAGCGCGGTTCGCGTTGCGGCCCCTCCGACGGGACGCCGCGCGGGCTTCGCGCACCGACCAACACAAGCAGCACCACGGTGCCGCCTGAAGATTACACACGTGCCCTACAGGAGTTCATGTGCTGCAGGGTAAGCGTATCCTTTTCATAAACGGCGACGAGCCGCTCTACGACGGTATGACGCAGACACTCACGGATGCGGGTGCATCGGTGTCGGAAGTCCGCGCCGCCGAGGATGCCCTGGGCCTCCTGAAACAGGAAGATTTCGACCTGCTCGTCGTCAATCTGAAACTGCCCGCGATGGGCGCCTACGAGTTTTGCAGAGAGCTGGAGCAATCGCCACAGCACGCGCAAACGCCCATCGTGCCGGCTTCGGGTAATCCTTTCGTCAACTCCATCAACATCACTATCTGCTCCAACGTCGTCGATTTCCTTCGCAAGCCGTTCACGTGCGAAGAACTCGTCGAAGTGCTCGCCAGGGTGTTCTCGGGTAAGCCCGCGTTCGCCGGTCGCCCGGGGCAGCGCCTGCCCTAGGCGGAGGCCCCCCCTGGACATCAATGGCATTGACATGCGGCCGGGCCGGCACGATGCCTGTTTGGCGGCGGCAAAAACCGTCTGGAAGATTGACACGGCCCCCTCTAAAGTGTATAATCTTACGGAGCAGTAGCAGCAATGGTGCGGCCGATGGGCCCGGCGCGCCGGCACTGCGCATTCGTCGAGCGAATTCAACCGTGCAGCAGTTGCACGAGTTTTTCGAGCGTAAACGTTACAGCTCTGCACCCATTTCATGCGAGCAGACCGATGATCAACACCACGATCCTCTCCGTACTCTCACGCGAGTATCCGAAAACCTCCCCCGAGCACATTCGCGCTCTGTTGGAGCTTCACGAGAGCCAGGCATCGGCGTCGTTCATTGCACGCTACCGCCCCGACACCGTGGGCGGGCTCGACGAGCGCCGCATCCTCCGGATCCTCGATCACTATCGCGAGCTGTGTTGGCTGTGGTCGCGCAAGCGCCACATCCTCGGCGTGATAGAAGACAGCGGCCTGCTCACGCCCGAGCTGAGTGAAAAGATCGAGGCATACCTCGACAAGTGGGAGCTGGAAGACATCTTCCTGCCTTTCCGGCCGCGCAACCGCACGAAAGCCACATCCGCCAGGGAGCGCGGCCTCGAGCCGCTCGCCGAAGTGCTGTGGGACCAGCAGGCGCCCACACCGCCCGGCGAAATCGCCGCACCCTACGTCGACCCGGAAAAAAACATCGAAACCATCGAAGCCGCCATCGAAGGCGCCGTACACATCATGGCCGAGTGGGTCGCGTTCAATCCCAACGCTCGAAAAACCGTCCGCGATATGATCTGGGAAGACGGCAAATACGAATCGCACCTCGCCCCCAACCACGACGGCCGGAAAAGCAAATACGACACCTACCACGACTTCTCCGAGCCTGTGCACAGCATACCGTCGCACCGGCTTCTCGCCATCCGGCGCGGCGTGAAAGAACGCTGGCTGCAGGCTTCGATAACAATTGATCACGAACAGGTGCTTGCGAAGCTCCGCGAGCAATTCATCATCGAGCCGGAATTTCCCGGCCACGAAATAATCGACCGGGCCGTCGTTTACGGCTACGAGAAGCTGATGCTGAGAGCCATCAGCGGCGAGGTGACAGACGGGCTCAACGAAAAAGCCGACGCCGAAGCGATCGACATTTTCTGCCGGAACCTCCGCAACCTTCTCCTGATGCCCGCCGCGGGCAACGTGCCCGCCATCGGCATAGAGCCCTCGCCCGCAGGCGCAGAGGTGCGCGTAGTGGCCGTGGACGCCGCAGGAACGCCGGTCGAAGTCGCCTCGATATTCCCCGGGCCCGAAGACGCCAGGCCCGAGGAATCCGCCGCCACGCTCAAGGAGCTAATCGAAAGACACGACCCCGCTGCAATCGTCGCCGGCAGCGGCTCCGGCAGCCGCGCGGCCGACGATTTCGTGCGCAAGCTTCTCAACGAGGCCTTCCCGGAATCCGAAACACGAAAAATCGCGCGCGTGGTCATGAACGAATCCGGTGCGAGCATCTACTCGAACTCGAAAACCGCGAAAGAAGAGCTTGAGGACCTCGACGCCGCAACGCGAAGCGCCCTCACACTCGTCAGACGGTTTCAGGACCCCCTCGCCGAGCTTCTCAAGGTCGATCCGCGGGCAATCGGCGTGGGGCAGTACCAGCATATCGTCGACCAGCACCGCCTGCGCAACAAGCTCCGCGCGGCCGTCGAATCATGCGTCAACGCCGTGGGAGCCGACGCAAACACCGCGTCATTCTCGATGCTCGCCTGCGTCTCCGGCATCAACCGCGGCACATCCAGGCGGATCGTAGAGCACCGCAACCTGCACGGCAATTTCACCGGCCTCGAGGCACTCAAGGAGATCGCCGCCGTCAACGATCTCGTCTTCCAGCAGGCGGCGGGCTTCCTGCGCCTGGCCGGCGCCGACGAGCCGCTCGACGACACGCCGATACATCCTGAGCACTACGAGATCGTCAGAAAAATGGCCGCCGACCTCAGCATAGAGACCACCGAACTGATCGGCAACAAGGAGCTGATCTCGGCGATCGACGCCGAGAAATACGTCGGCGAAGAAATCGGCCTGCTGAGCGTGCACAATCTCCTGCGCGATCTGCGCAACCCGCGCCGCGACCCGCGCCGGAAAAGAGAAAAGGCCCATTTCGACGACTCCATCTCGAGCCTCGAAGACCTCAACGAAGGCATGATGCTCGAGGGCACGGTCACCAACGTCACCAACTTCGGAGCGTTTGTCGATATCGGCGTTCACCAGGACGGCCTCGTGCACGTTTCCGAGCTCTCCGGCACCTACGTGCGCGACCCCAACGACGCGGTGCGCATCGGCGAGGTCGTGAAGGTGAAGGTGCTTGCCATCGACACAGAGCGCAGCCGCATCAGCCTCAGCATCAAGAAGGCCGGCAAGCCGTCAGCGGCCGGGCAAAAACGTCGCAAAACCAAGCGGCCGAAAACCAAAGGCCGCGAAGACCACCGCCCCATCACACCCGCAGACATCAAGAAACTCGTCGATCGACTGGCCACGCGCTGAGCGCGCCGGCCCAACGTTCAAACACTCGGCTACCTTCGGCCTTGCCCTTCAGGACGGGACTAAGTGCTCTGGTCCCTAAATACGGTAACGTATTCACATGTCTCGATTCTGCAGGGTGCTCGGCGATGGCATTGTAGAGACGGGCCGGTGGCCCGT
>JABMSA010000765.1 GCA_013202185.1 Planctomycetota bacterium | reverse complement strand
GGCAAGACGGGGCTGGAGCCGGCGGTCCGCCGCCGTGGCCCCCAAAGGTCTGAGGGGCTACCCATGGGGCGCCAGGACAAATCAGCGCGGCGCGGCCCATGCAGATCGGCAAGACAAGCCCTTCAACCACCCAAGCACAATCCCCCGCACGCCCAACTTCGCGAAAACATCCCGCTTGTTTTCACGAAGTGGGTGCCCGGCGTTGGGGTTGCGGCGCCTTCTGCCTCAGTGGTGCAGGCGGTTGCGGCCTGTCGCCTCCGTTGGCGTCATAGGCGTGTACCAGGGAGTTGCCGCCCTCCGCAGCAGTTGGCGGCCGGGCGCCTCGGGGCGAACGGTTGCCAGTTAGGTGCCCGGCGTACTGGTGTACAACACACGGAAGTACTGATTGCTGTTGGGGTTCTCTGTGCCATGAAGCTGAGGCAAGCGGCCAAACGCGACCCGCAGATTCCTCTGTCGGCAATGAGCGACATCGCGTTGCTGCTGCTGATCTTCTTTGTCCTCACGACCCAATTCCTCGTGCGCCGTTCCCTGCAGGCGGAGCTTCCTTCGATCACCCCGGACAAGGAAGAAGCCAGCGAGGATGTTACCACGGTCGTCGTGAAACCCGAGTACATGTACCTCGACGAGGAACGCATTCACATCGAAGAGCTTGCCCCCCTGCTGGCTGCGAAACTGGCAGACAAGACCAAACCCGAGGACCGCGCCGTCATCCTGGACGGAGAAGCCGCGGTCCGTTACGAGCGCATGGTCCTGGCCGCAAACGAGATCAAGCGGGCCGGCGGCATCGTAACGATAATGAAAGTTGAGGAGTAGATGGCACGGTTGCTCAGAACCGGACTGGCCCTGGCCGCAATCCTCATGGTTGCCGGTGCGCCGCTTGCGCAGGAACTCAAACTGCCAAAGACAGAAGAGGAGAAGAAGAAGCTCTCCGGCCGCGAGATCAAGCTTCTGCGCCGCCAGATGAAGGCGCGCGAGGACGAAGCCACTGCAGCCTACAAGAACGCCGAGACCGCGTTCCTGGTCGGGGAGTATGACAAGGCCATCGAAGAGTACCTCTCGGTATCCCGTGAGTACTCCGAGACCTCCTACCGCATGCGTTCCGTTCTGCGCGTCGGGGATGTCTACTACCGCCAGAAGAAGTACGAGCGCGCCGTCAGCTACTATCAGCGCGCCCTGCGCGTACCGTCGGAACTGTGGTGGCCCGAAGAAAGTAAGGAGGACTACGCTCGAGCGGACTACATGATCGGCGTCTGCTTCTTCGATCAGAAGGCCCTGAACCAGGCCTTCGCCCATTTCCGGCGCTTCGTGCAGAAGTACCCCGACAGCCGCTTCGTCGACCGCGCCTACGACTTCATCGGGCGCGGCAACATGGAAATGAAACGCTACGGTCAGGCCATCGAGGCGTTCCGCATGGTGGGAACGGCACGGCTGACCAAGGAGACCCGCCGCACCGTCTCCCCGGGCGAGGAGCTCTATGTCCGGGTGGACGACGCCGACGTCGGTCTGGCCACCAAAGGCGCCCGCCTGCCGGTCCGCGTCACGACCACCGGCGGGGACGAGGAGCAACTGCTGCTCGAGCCGCTTGGCCTGGGGTCCCCCATCTTCCTCGGCACGATCAAGACGCGGCTTGGCGCGCCGCGCTTGACCGAAGCCCTCGAAGCCACCTTCTCCCGCGAAGCCCGTGCCGGCATCGAGAAACGCCTGGCAGACGCGGAGACCATGCAACAGGAAGCCGAGAAGATCGAAGCGGAACTGGCCGAGCTGCCCGAACCCACGGAGCCCGCCGAAGGGGCGGCCGAGGAAGAGACCAAGCGGGCCCAGGAGTTGCAGGCCAAACGCCAGCAGCTCACCGACCAGCGCAAGAAACTGCAGGCGGCAGGCGAAAACCTCAGGAAACAGGCGTACTCCGCCCTCGACAGCGCCTACGCCGCCGTTGAGAAACTGCTCACGGAATGGAACATCGAGCAGGCTGAACCCGAACAGCCAGAGACCCCGGAAGCCGCGGGGGGCGGAGATGCCAAAGCGGATCCCGCGGATGCGAGTGGCGGTGAGAACGACGAGCAGGCGCAGAAGGCCGATACGCTCAGCGACGTGTTCACCCCCCAGCAGATCACCGAAGTCCGGGACGTGGTCAAACAGCAACCCACCGCGGCCACAACGTTTAAGTACCGCGAAGCCGTGCTCGAGTACTGGCACAACCAGTTGGTCCGCGAGCACAAGACGCTCGACGTCAACGGGGCCGACACTATCACCGTTGCCTATACCGACCACCACGGCGTCGAGGAGAGCGGTGCCAAGCGACTCGACGCCTTGGGAATCGCGTCCGATGCCACGATCTCCTGCGTCGGCCAGGACTATGAAAGCAGCGTACAGGCCGTCATCCTCGGCGACGAGGTCCGGGTGCGCGTGTTCGACCCGGATATGGACCGCACCGCGCAGCCGGACAGCCTCGACATCGCCGTTTCGGCCATGCCGAAACGCCAGGAGAAAGAGGACT
The DNA here is from genome assembly GCA_013202185.1 of Planctomycetota bacterium. Lineage (GTDB taxonomy): Bacteria > Planctomycetota > PUPC01 > JABMSA01 > JABMSA01 > JABMSA01. Next base: position 415 of record JABMSA010000765.1, on the reverse strand, counting down.
TGACCGACGGGAAGAGGCCCGAAGCCGCGGGGGACGAGGGCGAGGAGACAGCGGAGCAAGGCCCGAATTCTGTTGATCTGTTCGTGGAGACTGAGGAAGAGGAAGAGGCACCCCCTCTGGTGCCGGAGGGAGCGCCTTCATTCGCCCTGAAGCTGCGCGAAACGGGTGAGCATACCGGCGTTTTCACAGCCACGTTCGCCACGTTGCCGGAGGATCCGAACAGCCCTGTCGCCAAGCTTGCCCTGTCGGCCGAGAAGGCCGTGCGCGTGGCCTACCGGGATGACCGCAACCCCGGCCACTCCGGGGCCTGGGTGGTCGTTTCGGAAGTCGACATTGTGCTCGGGGCCGAAGGCGAACACGAAGTTATCGAGATGCAGGAGAGCAAGCTGGACCGGCGGTCCGAGCTGGAGAAGGG
>JABMSA010000764.1 GCA_013202185.1 Planctomycetota bacterium | reverse complement strand
GACGACGACGAGGACGAGGACGATTCAGAAGGCCTGATCGCCCCCGACCTTATATTGCCCGTCTCTGAATACAGATCGACGACGAGGACGAGGACGATTCAGAAGGCCTGATCATCCCCATCCTCGCATTGCCTCAAGAACTCCAACCCACGTCGCACGAACTCATCGCCGTCCGGGCACACATCATGAAACATGCCCCGGCTGCACGCGAAATTGCCGACCGACGAGTTGTAGCTTTCCATTGTCACATAGCCATCGAAGGCGATTTCTTTCAGTGCCCCGAAGAGTTGCTCCCACGGCACCAGCCCGCCGCCCGGGGCGCCGCGATCATTCTCGCACGCGTGAATGCCCCAGAGCCTGTCGCCGACGATCCGCACGGCCTCCCCGTAGTCGCGCACCTCAGTGATCATGTGATAGGTGTCGAGCAACACGTACAGGTTCCGATGATCGCTCATCTCGATCAGGCGCATCACCTGCTGCGGTTTGTTCACGAGATGCGTCCGGAAATGGCTCATCGGCTCGAGCACCAGCTTCACGCCCGCGCGCTCGGCATGCTCGGCCAGCTTGTGAAGGTTCTCGGCCGTTCGCTCGTATTCTTCGTCCAGCGGCGGCCGGCAGATGACTTTCCCGGTATGGCCGTAGATGGAGCCCGAGTACGCAATCGCGCCCGTCTCGCCGGCGACGTCCAGCCAGTGCCGATGCCACTCCATACCCAGCTCGCGATTGACCGGATCGTCGTCCGAAATATCGCAGTCCATTGGCCACACGCCGCCCGGGCTGAACGATATATCGAGGCCGAGCGCCTCCGCCCGTTTGGCCACGACCTTCGGCGCCACGTGAATATCATCGCCGACGGATATATCAAAAAGATCGAGGCCGAGCGCCTTCGCGCGATCCAGCAGCTCAACCGACTCATCGCGCCAACGGTCCGACCATAGATAGATGTGAGCGCCGTATTTCATCAGGCCGTGTGGTCCGTTGCAAGGCAAAGTTGTTTCGTCAATATGCTGAAGATTATACCGGAAGTTGCGCATGATGCAAAGGCCAAATCGAAGGGCAACAGAGACGGACTCCGCCCGACCACCGCTGCCATCCAGACACCCACCATAAGCGGCTAAACGCTCAACTTTTCCGGAATTCATCCGAAAAGCAAAAGAACGGTTCTCGCCTTCATATCGCCGGCAACAGCGACAGGAGATCGAAATGCCCGGCAGAACTGTCACCGAAATCCCTCTGGTCTGCGTCGCTCTGCAACGAGCGGACGATCACTATGTTTTCCGGTACGAAAAAGGCAACGAAGCCAAGCTCCTGGCGTCCCTCATCGAATTTGCCGAGAAGGACGACCTCACCTTCACCTGGGTCGATGTACTCTTGATCATGCGCCGCCTGAAAGTGTAGAATAGTGGGGTATCGTGAACCAGCGACCCCACGGGCCGTGTGCGTCTTCGCGGGCCGGCTGCACTTTTTGGATGTGGCGATGTCGGACTTCCTCGACGATTTCCTCGGGTACCTCGAGTTCGAACGGCACGCGTCGTCCGAAACCTGCCGCGCCTACAGCAGCGACATCATCCAGTTCCTCAATTTCATAGACGCCGGCGAGCAGTTCAACCCGCGGGCAGTTGATCGCCCGACCGTGCGCGCATTCCTGGCGCACGTTCACAATAGCGGCGCCGCAAAATCAACCGCCGGCCGAAAGCTCTCCACTCTCCGCAGCTTCTTCAAGTACCTTCAGCGCGAAGGGGCCGTGGCCGAGAACCCATTTGCCGCCGTCCGCAGGCCACGCAAGGAGCGCAAGCTGCCCAAACTGCTCGACGAAGACGAAGTGCGGCGCCTGCTCGAGGCGCCCGACCCCGCAACTTTCGCCGGCGCACGCGACCGCGCCATAATCGAAACACTCTACAGCACCGGCGCACGAGTCGGCGAGCTTGCCGCCATGAACATCGAAGACGTCGACTTCGTCGCCGAGGTGGTGCGCGTGCGCGGCAAGCGAAAAAAGGAACGAATGCTTCCGCTCGGCAGCTTTGCCATCGAGGCACTCCTGCTCTACCAGGAGAAGCGAGAAGTTCTCGCCGGCAGGATAGTCACGATGCATCGAAGGGCGATCTTCATCAACAAGTTCGGCGGGCGCCTCTCCGACAGGTCCGTCAGGCGGATGCTCGACAAGTACGTCGTCGAGGTCGGCATCGGCCGCAAGATCAGCCCTCACAGTCTTCGGCACTCCTTTGCTACTCATATGCTCAACCGCGGGGCCGACCTGCGCTCGGTGCAGGAGCTTCTGGGCCACGCAAGCATCTCCACCACGCAGATCTACACACCTCACCACCGATCGGCTCAGGGCCATCTACAATCAGGCCCACCCCCGGGCGGGCGGCGGGTCGTCGTAACGTGGGCCGGCCCTACGGGACGGCTGGAAATAGCCACACGCCCAGCCCGGCTACACGCCCAGCGTTGAAACACTGGGCTACCATCAGTCGTGCCTACGGCACTGAAGATGT
>JABMSA010000763.1 GCA_013202185.1 Planctomycetota bacterium | reverse complement strand
TCCTCGGCGGGTTGCTCTCCAGCCTTGCCCGCTTCCGCTTCGCCGGACATCTACATTGTATCACACTATCGCGTCACGTCAAGCCCGTCGAGTTATTACACACACATTGGGACGTCATGCAGCGGTCAGGCTGGCGAAGGGACAGCAGGGCCTGCTCAAGATGTTGACCCAGAAGCTGACCTTGCTCTTTTCGCCCACTATTGTATCCAAATCCTAGCTCAGAATCTGGACCAGTTTTCGGGGGCAAGGTCAGAGGGAGCAGGCATGCGCTGGAATCCAGACAACCTCGAGGCAATGGCCCGTCTGAGGGCAAGCACAGCAGGCTCTATCGGGATGCGGGGATTCTGGCGGGCGTACACCGCGCGGCGCCAAAACCATAAAGCGTTGTCGCACCCAGGGAGAAGGCCCGGCAAAGATAATTCTTGAAAAGACAGCATCCCTCGGTATAATATCGAACGAAACAGTGGCGCTTTGTGCGTTTGGGCGTTCAACCGTTCCTCGGAGGGACGTGGGCTTCGGGACGACAGAGAATGTGTTCGAGCGTTCCTTCGCGGCACCCCTGTTAGACGTGCAAACCGAGGCCCAACGCGCAGCGGGCGATGTCAGAGCAGCCTGCACAGCGACGCGTGGCAGGAATAACCGATGAGTCTGGCCAGAGGCGAGTTGCGAAGCATTGTCATTGCGGTCATAGCGGCGCTTTCGGTCGCGGGTCGGGCAGACGCGGTCGATGGTATCGCCGTCACGACGCATTATGAACTCGACAAGCCCAAGTCGATCCATTTCCCGCAGTACAGCAGCCTGGTGCGCCACGACGTGCGCGACGGCGTGGTCGTCGGATCGAGGACTATCTACGACAGAGGCGACGCCGGCATGTGCGTGCTCAGCCCGACGGGCGACAGCCTGGCGTTTCTTCGCAACGACGGTGCGGTGATGGTGATGACCGTCGACGGCGGCGAGGCGAGGCAGGTCGCCGAGCTGAAGCATTTCGGCGACACCGCCCTGTCCCGCCAGGCAATATGCCCGATCTACTGGCCGATTGGGCGCGATGACGAGTGGCTTTATGTCCGCGACCATCCGGCCGAGCTGCACCGCGTGAGCCTCGATACCGGCCGGCGCGAGCTTGTGATCAAGTTCAACCGCACGATCGAGATGGCGATGTCGCGCTACGCCGATAAGCGGCAGGGCCTTATTGTCGGTCGGCCCGCCGAGGCAATGCTCGTGATCTACGACCTCGCCGCCGGCACGGGTGACCTCTACAACGACGTCGCGACGTTCGGCGAGCAGGGCGCGTGCGGGCAGGCCATATCGCCCGATGGATCGCTCATCGCGGCGAACAACGGCGGCCACAACAGGTGCCGGCTGATCGACCCCGACGGCAACAAGATCGGCGAGTTCGCGCTGAACCAGTGGGCGCCCGAGGGTGATCGACCCGAACGCATGTGGCAGTTCTTCCGCTGGTCCAACCACCCCGTCTGGCTGATGGTCACGCAGGGCGGCGGCGGCAGCGGCCAGGATATGGCCTTCACCAACGCAATGCTGCTGAACTGGAAGGAAGGCCGACAGGTCCGCCTGACCAACAACGCCGCCGGCAGCTTCGACTACAGCGGCGGCTTCCACGAAACGAATGTGGAGATGCTTCTGCAACTGGGCTTGCAGTCGGGCGAGGCGCCCTACACGGCGACCTTGGCGCTCCGCGAGGATGCGCGCGGCTGGCGGTGGGACTACGGCGACGGCGCGACCGGCGCGGAGCCCCAGCACACGTATGTCGAGGCGGGCAGCTATACGGTCACGGCTCGAAAGGGCGATGCGATCCGCCGGGGCAAGGTGGCGGTTCGCCCTCAGCGCCCCACGCGCGCCATCGCGGCGATGGTTGACGCTAACCATGTGATCGTCCGCTTCGACGAGCCGGTCGTGGTCGCCGAGGGAACCCGGTGGTCGACCGAATCGGGCCTGACCAGCGAGGAGATCCGCTTGAGCGACGACGCCCGAAACGCGCTGGCGCGGCTTTCCGGCAATCTGACCGACGACGATTCGCTGACCCTGAGCGGCGTGACTGACCGGGCGCAGGTGCCCAACGCGCCGGCCGAAGCGAAGCTGCGCGTCGCGTATCGCCATTGGCCGGCGACGCTGGACGGCGCCACGTTCGTCTGGCAGACCGATGCCGCGATCAACGCGCTGTGGGACGCGGACGGCGAACACTTCGTGGAAGCGTTCGTCCTACCCGAAGGCCTGGCCCGGCGCGACCGCTACGGCGCCATGATCACGCTGGGAGGTTCGTTTCAGCCGCTCAAGCCCGGATGGGACCCCGACCACCGCCTGATGGTGCAGGGCCGCAGGGACAAGGAGTTGACGATCGAGTTGGTATTCGCTCCGGATAGGATCGAGCAGGCTCAGTATCGGCGCCAGCCCAACGAGGAGCCGATGCCCGCGATGCTTTATAGTTGGGCGTGGGGCAACAAAAGCGGCTTCTTCGTCGCGCAGGACGGCGACCGCCTCTACTTCCAGCCGCAGACGATGATCTCCTGGGGCAAGGGATTCCAGGAGCCGGTCACCATCGGCACGATCACCGACTTGTCGCTCCAGCACGTGCTGATCACGCAGCGCGAGGGCGAACTGGCTATCTACCGTAACGGCGAGCGTGTCGTGCACCGAACAGACATCGGCGGCCAGCCGTGGTTCCACGGTGCGCGGACGCGGTTCGGCAACTACGGCTGGCGCGGCCGAATCGACATGGTCGCGGTCCGCACGAAGTTCACCGAAGACGCCACCGCACGAGCTTCCTACGAAGCCGCACGTGAGGCGCTGGCCCGGCGCCCGACCGTCGAGCAGATCGAGGTCGAAGCCAAGCTGATCGTGGCGAGCAGATTGCCGGAGCCGAAGCAGATCCTGCCGTACCACAATGCGCTCGTGGTGAACGAATGGCAACTGCTGCACGTCGTGCGCGGCCGCTATGAGGATGACAAGGTCCGCGTGGCGCACTGGGCAATCCTGGGCGACGAGAAGCTCGAGACCGCAACCGTGCAGCCCGGCCAGCAGCGCACGTTGAAGCTGGAGCGCTGGAGCGACAACCCAATGCTGGAGCGCGAGTTTCTCAGCGATACGCTCGAGGAGGATTTTGACATGCCGCTGTTTGTGGAGGCGGACTAATGCGATTTGCGTCGACCTGTTGCGCCGCGCTCTGCGTTGCGGTGGCCCTGATGGCGCCGCCGGCGCGGGCGACTGATTCGCCGCCTGGCGCCGCGGAGGAAACGGGCCTCGCTCAGCGCCTGCTCGGCGTCACCGGCAGCCGAACGAAGGTCGTGTGGCTGCATTGCGTAGCGGGCGACGGCAAGGACTGGGACGGGACGGTGCCGGATTACGAACTGAAGGCGTTCGACACCGCCGACGGCAAGCGTCGAGTGATCGGGCCCGGCCCGGCCTCGTATGGCTTCCCGTGGATCACGCCGGATGGCAAGCAGGTCGTGTTCACGGACATGATCGACGAGACGAAGCCTGTCGTCAAGATCATGCCGTTTACCGGCGGTGTGCCGCGCAAGCTGGTCGACGGCTTCGGCCTGTATGTGTGGCGACACCCGGACGACGGGAGCCAGTGGGTGATCGTCTCGGCCGAGTACCAGGTAAAGCACCCGAGCCCCGTCCGGAGACACCGCATCGACGCCCCGTCGATCTCCGAGCAGGTTTTCGTCGGCCCCACGTCGCCACGGTTTCGCATCTCGGCCGACGGCCGCTGGGCGGGCGGCGAGTTCCCGCATCCGAACGCGGGCATAGCGAACCTCGAGCACAATCGCGTTCGTCAGATCGGCTCGGGCTGCAACTCGATGCTCGCGCCCGACAACAGCTACCGCTTCTTCCATATGGACGGTGATCATATCGAGGTTACGATGTTCGACGCCGGCGGCGCCAACCCACGCGTCATCAACGTGCAACCGCCCGGCATTAAGCACCAGACCTGGATACCGCGGTGGACCAACCACGCGCGGTTCTTCACCATCACCGCTCCGCTGGATTACGCAGGCACCGGCGGCGAGATCTATATCGGGCGGTTCGATGCGGAATTCACCGAGGTCGAGCAGTGGGTGCAGGTCAGCGACGAGCCGGGCACGCAAAGCACCTACGCCAACGCCTGGATCGATCTTGGCATCGGCCAGTTCTCCGGCGAGGCGCCGTGCCGGATCGAGTTTGAGGCGCCGGGAACTGGCGACCGGCAATGGAACTTCGGCGACGGCGCCACGGCAACTGGCGGCCACGTCTCGCATGTCTACACAGAACCAGGCTCATACCAGGTCGCCGCGCGGCAGGGCGCGAAGGTCGTGCGGGGGACGGTCACAGTCGGACCGCGCATCCCGCCGCGCCTGGCCGATGTGAAGGTGCTCGACAGCACGCACGTGCTGCTCCGATTCAGCGAGCGGATGTCGTTCGACGTGGCGTCTGCCGCGTTCGGCTCGGGAGCCGTCGTCGTGAGCTTCGGCCCCGACCCGGCCGATGATCTCGGCGGCATCATCATCACCGCGGATCCGCTGCCCACCAACGACACGCTGACGCTGAGCGGCTTGACCGACCTCGCCCAGGCGCCCAGCGCACTCGAGGCGGTGACGGTGAACATCAGCCGCGCCCCCTGGCCAAGCCACTGCGAAGGCCTTGTCTGGTTGTGGGAGACGGCCAGGGCCGACAACGTGTTCTGGCATCCCGCCGACAGGATGCAGATGAGAACGGAACTGGTGCTGGGCGGACCAGGCTGGCTGCCCCCCTCAACGGCGCGTTTCGATAGGTTCGGCGTCCTGCGGACGGGCCGGCAGTGCATCGCGAACTTCCGCCCCGGCGCCAACGACGCCATCGCACGCGGCCTGACGACCGGCATCAACGCCGACCAGCGGGCGGTTTCCATCGAAATGACCATCACCCCGGACGACCTCCAGCAGATGCCCGACCACCGGCTCGGCGCCGTCATCTCTGCAATGTCATGGTCATTCCCCAACGGTGTGCTTCATCTTGCACAGAAGGGCGACGCCTTGCAGGTGGCGATGCCCAGGCGCTGGGGAGACCCCGAGCCACCCATCTTCCCCTTGGCAACGCTCAAGGCGGCTGAACCGACCCATATCGTGCTGGCTGCCTCGGCTGACAAGAAGGTCGCCTGCTATGTCAACGGCGAGCAGACCACGGCATTCAACGCGGCCCCGGCCGGCATGATCTTCATGATTCCGCCGGTCAAGCTGGGATACGACATCGAGGATCTGCCGGACAACAAGAAGAACTTCTTATGGTGGCAGGGCAGGATCGAGGGCGTGGCGATCTACAACCGCTTCATGGGTGCGGACGAGGCGGCGGCCAACGCGAAGGCATACCTGGAGAAGATCGCGTCGCGGCCGCAACTGACGGCAATCGCGGTGCAGGCGGTGCTCGTGGCCACGAGCAACGTGCCCGAACCGAAGCACATCGCACCCTACACGCGCGCGTTGGCGGTCTTCGAATACGAGGTCCAGCAGGTAGGACGCGGCCAGTTCGAGTCCGACAAGCTCCGCGTGGCTCATTGGGTCATCATGGACAACAAGAAGCTGCCGATCGCAAGCCGGCAGCCGGGCTGGACCGGCCGCCTCGTACTGAACCGGTGTGCCGACCGTCCGGACCTCGAATCGGAGACCACCGTCGATACGCTCAAGGAGGATTCTGACATGCCGCTGTTCGTGGAGGCGGACGAGTAGAACCGGGATCGAAAGAGTGATAGAACGCGGCCGCAGGTCGCCTGGGGATTACGATGATGACACACGGGAGCCGTAACATGACAAGAACTGCATTAAGCGTCGCGTTTCTGGGCATCGTCCTGATGACGACTGCGTCAGCATTTGGCAAGGGCGGCGGCGAAGAGCTACGCAATGGCGAAGACACGTGGATCGAAGCGGCTGCCCCGCACGAGAAGCGCGGCGGCGACGCAACGCTGAGGCTGCTGGACGGAGACCTGCCCGCGGCCGCGCTGATCCGCTTCGACCTCAACGAGCTGTCCGGCAAGGGCGCGGTCGTCGGCGCACACGTGCGGCTGAAACTGGCCGCGCCCGTCGCCGGCGGACCCGTCACCGTCGAGCTGCTCACCGTGCCCGGCGCGGATCGCGGCTGGGGCGCTACCACGTCCACGTGGGCGAGCATCAACGACCCGGGCATCTTCGACCTGCAGACGGGCAAGCCGATTCGCACGCCCTGGCAGAGCGGCCCGGGTCTCGGCCAGACCGACACCGGACGGCTCTCCGGCAAGGCTGAGATCGAAACGGCCGAAGCCGGCGAGACGGTCGACATCCCGATCGGCGACATCGAGCTGATCAATCGCTGGGTCCTGCACACGTGGGAGGGCGCCGGTTTCCTGTTGCGGGTGCGCGGCGGTTCGGTCGCATTCCACTCCTTCGATGCCCGGGCGCTGGCCGATCGTCCGGTGTTCGTCGCGCGGACCGAGGGCGGGACCGAGCCGGCGACGGCGATCAGTTACACGCTCGAGCGGCCCGGGCGGGTATCCGTCAACATCTACAACGAGCAGGGCGGGGTCGTCCGCGAGCTGGTCCAGGGCGCCACGCGGTTGGCTGGCGAACACACCGAGGGATGGGACGGCCTCGACACCCGCGGCGAGGCCGTCAGGCCCGGCGCCTACACTTGGAAGCTGCTGCAAACGCAGGGGTTGAACGCCGAATACGTGATGAGCCTCGGCGTGAATCCCAAGACCCCGTGGGACCGCTGGCCGGGCAATCACAATCCCGTCACGAATGTGGCCGTGGACGATACCGGTGTATACTTCAGTGCCGGCTCAAACGAAGGCCCGCCGCCGGTGGTCAAGGACACCTTCGAGGGCAAGCGCCTGTGGACCAACACGGGGCATTTTGGCGCGTTCGGCGGGCTGTATTCGCTCGCCACGATGGACGGCAAGCTATTCGCCATCGCAGCGGACGGGAGAATCCACCGCCTCAACGCCACGACCGGGCGCGATGAGATCGCTCTCGCAGACACCAAGGCCCGCCCAACCGTGCTGCGCGATCTTGCCACGGGGGCAGGCCAACTGGTGGTCTCTGGTGCCGATCAGAATCTCGTGCGCTGGCTTTCGCCTGAAGAAGCAGGCAAGGTATTGCGCGAGGTGCAGGTGACGCAACCTTTGGGCGTGGCGGTTGAAAAAGACGGCAGCGTGCTTGTGATCAGCGATGCCCGCGTGCTGCGCATCGGCAAGGCAGGCGAGCAGCGCGATGTGATCGCTGCCGACCGCCTAGTTGGCCCGGCTCGCCTCGACGTCGACCCCAAGACAGGCGACATCCTCGTGGTCGAAAGCGTCGGCATCGTCGCATGGGCGCTGCGCGAAATGAAGCTGCCCGAGGAAACCACGCCGGTCGGAATAGGGCAGCAGGTGAAACGTTTCTCCCGCGATGGAGAGCTGCTGCGCACCTATGGTGAGCCGGGCGGCCGGCCGAAGGTCGGGCCTTACCAACCGGAACGCGGATTCGTCGCTCCCTTCGACATCATCGCCTGTCTCGACGGAAGTTTCATGGTCACCGACATCGAAGCCCCGCCTCGGACCGTTCACTACAGCGCCGACGGCAGAATCCTGCGCGAATGGTTCGGCGGCATGGCCTATGGCTCATACGCCGGGCCCGATCCGGCCGACCCAACGAGCGTATGGATGGTCCTCAACTACGGCTATCTGATGCGGATGTCAGTCGACTATGAAGAACGCACATGGTACCCCGCTGCCCTTTTCCGCCTCGACGAGACTCCCGGGTGGAGGGTCGGCGGCGTGCCGATCCGCATTTACGTCCGTCATCACAACGGCCAGACATGGCTCGCCTCAGACAAGTTCGCCGGCATCGCACGTGTCGACGAGCAGGCCGGCAAAATCATCCCCCTCACCGCGATGGCATTCCCCATGGGGGGCGGGGCAGAGCCCACCGACGAAATCCTTCAGCGCATGAAGCAGAACGGCAAACTGACATACCAGTGGGCCGATCGCAACGGCAATGGCAAAATGGAATTGTCCGAAGCAGAATTTCCGTCCGGCGCGATGCACAGTCTGGGCAACTCGTACGTCGACGAGAACTGGAACTACTACCTCGGCATGTCCAACGTGCTGTGGGTATACGCCAACAGGACGAGGGCGGGCTACGCGTGGTACGAACCGGTTGGCTTCACCGCTCAGGGCACACCGATCTACGATAATGAGAAGCAGAAGCACGCCGATCCGCTGCCCGAGTTCATGAGCGGCCATCAGAATGCCGGGTTGTGGAAAACCGACGATGGCCACGTATTCGCCGCCTACAACGGGGGCAAAGGGGCAGGGCTTGGTTTCTGGTCGGCCCGCGTTGGCGACAACAAGCTCGCCTGTTTCACGGCCGACGGCAAGCTGAAATGGGTCGTCGGCCGGCACTCCCTCACAGGCGGAGCGGGACCCGGCGAAGGCCGCTACTTCGTCAGCATCCTCGGCGTTGTGCACGACTGTCCTGTTGTGAGCGACATGGAAAGTCTGTTCCACGTGTGGGATTCGGATGGCCTGTGGGTGGGGCGTTTGCTCGAGAACCCGGTGCTCGACGGCAAGCCGAGCTACATCTTCAAGGTGAAGTGCGAGAACTTCGGCGGAGATATCTATCAGTGGCCCGACGGACGCGTTTTCCTCTATGCCTCCGATGAAAACCGCGTGAACGTTTTCAGCATCACCGGCTGGGATCAGTTCAAACGTCAGGCAGGGAAGGTGCAATTGCCGTGAGACTGGTTCTGGAAAGACTATTTGTCTTGACAATGTTGATGCCGATGGGAACGGCAATGGGACTGCGTCCGATACGGCGGCCAACGGCTTCCGCGCCATCGTTCTGGAGCCCATAATGGACAATGATGGCC
>JABMSA010000762.1 GCA_013202185.1 Planctomycetota bacterium | reverse complement strand
GCTCGGCCTCGAGTGGATGGCCGACGAAGGAATGCTCGACGCCGACTTCGGGCTCATCCCCGACATCGACAACGGCATGCACGAGGTCAGCATCGCCGAAAAGGGAGCATTTTTCTTGAAGATCACATCATCCGGCAAGCAGGCCCACGGATCCACGCCCGAAAAGGGCATCAACGCCGTTTGGCTGATGATAGACCTCCTCAACGAAGTGCGGCGGATGGATCTCGATTTCGCGCCGGACCCGCTTTTCACGCCGCCCACCAGCAACCTGGGGTTGATATCGGGCGGCTCGGCGCCCAACATCGTGCCCGGCCAATGCGAAGCCCAGATTGATTTTCGTTTCCTGCCGTCGCAAAATGCCGAAGAAATAGAACAGGTCATAATGATCGAAGCATCAAGAATAGAAGAGGCAAACGAAGGGGCACGGTTCTCGTTCGAACGTATGATGAAGGTCGATCCGATGCGCATCGATCCGGCGAACACGCTCGTGCGGCGCCTGCAGGACAAGGCAGAGGCCGTTCTCGGATGGAGACCACGGCTCAAGGGGCTGTCGGGCAGCACGGTCGCCAAGCCGCTCGTGCGCACCGGCGTCCCGGCAGTCGGGTTCGGCCCAGGCGAGGAATGCCAGGCACACGCCGCCAACGAGTCGATCGCCGTCGAGGAGTTGCTGAACTTTGCGAAGGTGCTGGGCACCTTCCTGATAAAGGAGGAGTCGTGAGCAATCTGATGGGATTGCCGGTAGCTACTGCACATCTGAAACCGCGCAAAGCCAAACCGTTTTTCTACCGTCATCCTTGGGTGTTTTCGGGCGCGATAGACAGGATAGACGGCGAGTGGTCCGACGGCGACCTCGTGCGCCTCGCCGACGACAAAGGCCAATATATCGCCACCGGCTATATCAACTCACAATCCCAGATAATGATCAGGCTGCTGACCTGGGACGAAGCGCAAGTCGTCGACGAGCAGTTCTTCCGCGAGAAAATCCAACGCGCCAGGGACCTCCGCGAAAACATCCTCTCGGTGCAGACGGGCACAAGCGCTTTTCGCCTATTCTACAGTGAGTCCGACGGCATCCCGGGTCTCGTGGTCGACAAGTACGCCGGCTACCTCGTCGTGCAGATCCAGTCGCTCGGCATACACATCCGCCGCGAAGCGATCATCGACATCCTCTCGGAAACTTTCGCCCCTGAGGGCATCTTCGAAAAAAGCGACCCCGAGATGCTCGCCCGCGAAGGAGTGGAATCCGAAGCCGGCGTCGTGCGCGGCAGCCAACCGCCCGAGCCGCTACGCATCGAGTGCGACACCCTCGCATTCGACATCAACATCCGCGCAGGCCAGAAGACCGGCTTTTACCTCGACCAGCGCGAGAACCGCAAGGTTGCGGCGTGGTATGCGTCGGACAGGCGCGTGCTCGACTGCTTCTGTCACACCGGCGGATTCTCCCTCTACGCATCCAAGCTGGGCCGGGCCCGCAGCGTGCTCGGCATCGACTCTTCGGCGCCGGCCATCGAAGTGGCGCAGCACAACGCCACCCTCAACGACCTGCACAACGTCGAATTCCGCACGGGCAACCTGCCGGAGGCCATCAAGGAACTCCGCGACGCCGGGCAACTCTTCGACATGGTCATTCTCGATCCTCCGCAGTTTGCCAAGAGCAAAGCCAGCGTCGCACGGGCGGTCTTCGGCTACCGACAGCTCAACGCACAGGCACTGCGATGCATCGAGCCGGGCGGGATACTCGTCACCTGCTCCTGCTCGCAGCACTTGTCGCAAGAAGCCTTCGAGCACATGCTCAACGAAGCGGCCTTCGAAGCGGGCCGCAGCGTTCAGGTGATCGAGCGGCGCTCCCAGTCGCCCGATCATCCGGTGATGATATCATGCCCCCAATCACGTTACCTCAAGTGCTTCATCTGCCGAGTCTCCTGAAGAAGGCATACCAGGACACTATGGTCTCCCCAAATCGTCGTCGTCCTCGTCGTCGTCCTCGTCGTCGATCCGGTCTGTCGCCCCCTGCGGGGACTCGGGGTTTCTTTGCATCGGTGTCCACGGACTCACGCCCGTGGCTAGGCGTCTCTCGTCCCCTGCGGGGACTTTCCCCGAATCGTCCTCGTCCTCGGACCTTCTTCACAGACGCCCAAACAAAGATATGCAACGACGAAAAGGCGAGCCCAAACGGGATGAAGACAAGCAACCCGGAGCGGACACGCGCACCATCGCTCGGGGGAGAGAGGACCGGATCGACGACGAGGACGAGGACGATAAGAAGGACGATTCGGAAACGAGACGAACACAGGAATCATGATTCGTTTGTGCACCCCTGAAGAAGAATACCCGCCATGATCTGCAACGTAATACAACCCGGCCGTATGCGTTACCAGCCGGCATACGACGTTCAGATGCAGCTCGTAGACCGGATCAAGAACTCACCAAACGACCCCCGGGCATACCTGGTTCTCCTCGAGCACGACCCGGTGCTCACGTTCGGCCGCCGCAGCGACGACAAGGAGCTTCTCGTCTCGATCGAGCACCTGCGTGAGAGAGGAATCGAAGTACACGAGATCGACCGTGGCGGCAAGATCACCTACCACGGCCCGGGCCAGATCGTGGGGTATCCCATCATTCCGCTGCTGGGTGCGCGCCGCGACGTGTATAAGTATCTGCGGTCGCTGGAGCATATCCTCATCAACGCACTGGCCGAATTCGGCATCGCCGCCGGCCGGGCTCCGGAGCACACTGGCGTGTGG
>JABMSA010000761.1 GCA_013202185.1 Planctomycetota bacterium | reverse complement strand
TTGGCCGTTCATCGGCAGGCAAACCATAAGCTCCGCAGGAGCGACATAATTCTTTGGTCGGGTCCGATAGTCCCACAGACCTATAGACCCACAAACCCACCGACCCATTATTACATTATACCACAAAAAACGCCTTATGTCAAGCCAAAGATGTAACAGGTGTAACAGGTGCAAAAAAAACTTTTTCGCCCTTCGGATTTCTGTTGCCTACAGCCGATATTGCCAATCGTATTTTTTTGGGGCAGGACGGAGAAGAGAGAGGTCCTCAGAGAAGTTATCCGCAGATCGGCCGCTGCCAAGGCTATGGCCGACGGGTTACGCAGATTGCCCAGACTATTACAGATCGGAAAGAACTTCTGAATTTCTGTCCGGAATCTGCGAAATCTGCGGATAAGCTCTGTCTTGATCCGTAGTCTGCGGACAGGCTCTGTGTTGCCCTGATGCGGACGTCGACGGAACCGCCAGAATCAGTTTTGCAGCAGCACGCCGTCCAGGGGCGCCCGGAGGGTCATGTACTTCGTGTATGTGCCGCCGCAGCCCGTATATGTGCCGGGCTGGATGATAACCGTTCCGCTCGAGGGCACGTCGTCGGTCCCCTCCGTGAAGGTGTCCCACGGCTCGAGGAAGGTGCCGTTTTCGGTGCCGGTGTAGGAGTCGTCGACAAACACCCAGTTGGACCAGGGATACATCATCTGCATTGTGAGCTGATCGAGATCGCTGAGATGATCGCGCTGGCCGATGGCGTCTTGCCATTGAGTGTGCCACGGCTCTATTACCAGGATGGTGCGGCAGTAGTTGAGATGGGTTTCGCACTCATCCGGCTGAGCATCGCAAAATGAGAAGGCGCACTGGCCATAGTGCATGACGGAATCGAAGTCGTATGGGCCGTAAGAGTCCGAGCCCGCCTCTATTTCGAAGTTGAGCTCCATATCGGGTGGGATGCGGTCGAAGTTGATGACGACATAGTCATCGCGATCGGTGCGTGATTGCTCATGCCAGAGGCCGAGGGCGTGTCCGAGTTCGTGGGCCATTGTGAATCGCCGGTCCCACCGGTTGATGTTCACAACCTGCTCGCCCCCGATCTGGCCGACGAACGAGCTGTTTTCGGTGGAATCCTGGATGTGAATGTAGTTGGTCTCTCCGTTGCGGGGTCTGAAATCAACGTCGGCCACGGCTTCCCATTCGGCCATTGCGTCGAGCATGGCGTCTTCGTTCGCCTGCGTTACGTTGGCATCGAACTCGAAAGGCACGATTCCGGCCGGCCACCAGTTGGTGTCAAAACAACCTTCGATACCCGGTCCGCTGTCACGCCGTTCGTAGAAATCCAGAGGTACGATGATGTCGCCTTGGATGATCATGCAGCCTTCGGGCGCGCCGGATTTGGGTCCGAGCGCTCCGGCGCCGTCTTCAGCCTGTGCGGGGGTGCCCGATGCGAACAGCAGGCAGAGCGCGGTCGCCGCCGTGAGGAGTTTTTCGATTTGTGTTGTGCTTTTCATTGTGTGTGCTCCTTTATTGCGGCCTTACCAGCACGAGTACGAGCCCGCGCCCGCTCGGCAGCGCGCTCATGGCCTTTCCGAGGATCGCTCCCTGTGCGCGGGCGTAATCGGCGACCTTCATCGCGTGGCCGGGTGTGTCGGATGTGGTCAGCATGTCGCCGGGCTGAATGGGGCCGTCGGAGGCGTCGCACCAGCAGTAAACGCGGCCGGTTAGCGCCACGGGCAGCTCGCCGGCGGCCGGGGTGCCTTCCTGCTGCATCGTTACGCCGGGCCTGATGCCGTTGGCTCCGCTGACGATGCCCGCTACGGTGCGGTCGTATGCCTTGGTTGCAAGGCGGAGCTTGCCGACGTTGTGGGGATCGATCGCCACAACCATGCCGGGCTTGATCTCTTCGGCGCCGGTCACGTCGAAGGGCTCGGCGAGGTCGCTGCCGGCGGTGATTTGAAGCTCGGTGCATCTGACGCGCCCGCTGTTGTAAACGCGAAACACCAGGTCGGCGTCGGGGTCGCCGTTGAAGCCGCGAAGGATGTCGCCCGAGCCGCCGTTGATGAACACGCCGCAGGCATCGCTGCTCGATACGCGTGCGGTGACGGCAATGCCTTCTCGGTCGACGTTCTCCGCGTAAACGGCCGCCGCCTCGATACCGCCGCTGGTGTTCTCGGTTACGATGATTCCCCCGTCGATCTCGATCTGCCCGCCCGGGCCGTCAATGAGCAGTTGCTTGGAGCCGCCCGTGTTGTCGCCATGGATCTTCCACATGGCAGTGGTCACCTGGGTAGTGCCGGGCTTGAGCCTGACCCCGCTGCCCGGGTCGAAAGCGATGTTGCCGTCGAAGTGCACGAGGGAGTACACCGAGCTTTGTGTTGTGCCTCCGTAGCCGCTGACGGCAAGCTGGTGGCCTTGCTGCCCGTTGCCGGGTTCGAGTTCAACGCCTTCGTCATCGTGGGTGAGTAGCTGCAGCTCGCCGTAGGATCGGAATGCGAGGTCGAGTTCGCCCAGCATCGTGCCGCCGCCTCCGACGGCCACAATGCCCGGTGCGCCGATGCCCACGCCCGCTCCGTCGGTGCCCACGCCCTTTACGCCGGCAATGGGATCCGCCCCACCCAGGAATCCCGATCCGTCTTTGCCCTGGCCTTCCAGGCCGGTCTGTGCGGTGAGCGTGCCGGTGGTTGTGTCGTCCTCGTCGCTACGGAGGAATTGCAGGCTGTCGAGCCCGTCCAGCAGCAAGGCGTTCTCGGCCTCGCCGGTGTGCTTTGATTGCATCGCCATCTCCGACCTTAGTGCATACGCCACCGACACCACCTGCCGGCGTGGCAGAAGCTCTTGACCTTCGACGTTGATGCTGAGGTACACGGCCGCGCCCGGGGGGCCGTCGAAAATAATGGGCGGCACGCCGCCCGGTGTTGCCGAGCCGATCAGCACGTTGAATATGCCGTCTTTCACGGTCACGGTGTGCGTTTCGGTGAATCCTTGCAGGAGGTTGCCGCCGGTGTCGGCATCGTAGAATCCAAGCACGATGGTCTTGGCCGCGCTGACCGGCCCGCTGGCGTCCGTCAGGTTGCCTTGGTAGCTTATCAGGCGCGGCACGTCGGCGCGAGCGCCGCCGGCCACAGCCACCACTACACACAAAAGTACCGCTATAACCAAGAACTGCTTTGCCATGCCCTGGTCTCCTTTTCTGCAATGAGGAAGAACTTCTACGGGCCACACACGTGGCCTCGATCTTTGCGAGAGAAACAGCCAATCAATATGGTAGTTCTAATTGCATTATACGGCATGAACGGGGTTTTGTCAAATCGTTGTCGAAGAAAACTCCGATAGTGATCTGCGCTGACGACGACGTTGCGCCATCCGCCTGCCGCCTTTTGCCTGCTCAGTTGTCCTCGAACAGGCCGCCGGCGCGCCGGCCATACGATCCCGTAAGGGAACGATTGAAGCCACCGCAAACATTGCCAAGGTACACTTGCGATCCATCTTGCTTCTCCTTTTCCACGTTGCCAAGAAGTCCACATAGAAGGGCCGAATCTTTCGGGCTCGCGCGCCGAGCCCCGGGTCCTCTAACGATCCTCTGAATACCGAATCTATTCACAAGCGAGACGGTACGGTATTATACAACATAAACGGGGCGTTGTCAAGTTCTGGGGTGTTTTCTTTCGGCCCGATGGCGGAGGCGCAACAGATGCCGTAGGCCGCCGGTTTATGCTTGCAGCGCCGCAACGGACGGTTTACAATGAAGGCGGTACGCGCAACGATGCCTTGTGCCCTTTTTCTGGAAGGTTGTGCAACTATGATAAGCCGCTTTCGCTGGCAGATCGAAAACAAGCTCGCCGGCATGGGCCGCCCGCTCATCGGCCGAAAGGACGCGGACGCCGTTTGCGGCGACGCGAAGTTTCTGGCGGACAATGGCGTAACGGCGATTGTTTCTCTGACGGAAACGCCGCTGGATGCCGACGCGCTCGGCGAGTGGGGCTTCGAGTATCGGCACTTCCCCATACCCGACGGCAGCCGCCCGACGCTGCCCGAGATGCGCGAGATCATCGAGGCTATCTGCCGGCTGATCGATGC
>JABMSA010000760.1 GCA_013202185.1 Planctomycetota bacterium | reverse complement strand
GCGATTTGCCCTCGCACGCCCGGCAGCGTGTGTTGACGGTGGTGTGCTCGCCGAGCTCGTGGCCGCATTTCGGGCAGCGCGGTTCTGCGACAAACGGCAGCTCCGCAAGGCACGGTCGGCACAGATAGGGGGCGTTGTAATTGTGGAGGCTCAGCCCGCACACGATGCAGTGGGGAGGATAGACGAGTTCCAGGAGTGCATCGATGAGGGCCGCTGCCGAGCCGGACGCTTTGCTGCCCGCAGTTTCATTCGAGGTTGGCATGGCGTTCTGCCATTCTGTTGTGTGTGATGCCGCTTTGGTCTGCGATCTGCATGACGAGGGAGTCGAGGAAAATGAGAAGCGCCTGCTCGAATAGGCTTCCGCCGAACTGCTGCGACTTCGCCGCCGGCAGCACCACGGCCAACTCGGCAAGGGCGGCCACGGGGCACTCGGGCGTTGCCGTGACGGCAGCGCAGCGTGCTCCCGCGCGTGCGGCCTGCTCCACGTACTTCGTCAGAGACTTGTTGTCGCCTTTGCCGGAGGCGACGATCAGGAGATCGCCCGCTTCAATGGCCGAAGCGGTTGGTTCGCCCACAACAAATACCGCATGGCCAAGGTGCACCAGCCGCATTGCAAACGCGCGCGCGATCAGCCCGGAGCGCCCATGGCCGGCAATGAATATGCGGCCTGCCGACGAAATCATCTCGGCGAGGGCGTCGGCCTCCGACTGGTCGCAGGCGTTGAGCACACGCTGCAGCTCTGCAAGGATCGTATCTGAATGCTTGACAGATTTCATGGGCGAAGGTCCTGTAGCCTTTACGTCTCCTGGGCGACGATCGCGGCCCCGAGGGCGGCAACCATTTGCGGCTCCGAGGGCACTATCAGCTCGACGCCAAGCTCGGTGGCGAGCGCCCGTTGCAGGCCGACGTTCCTCGCGGGCCCGCCGCTGAAGAAGGCCGGCTCTTCCACGTTTACACGCCTTGCCATGGCGGCGATTCGCCGGGCGATCGAGGCGTGCACGCCGGCGATTACATCGGCAACGTCCTCGCCACGCGAAAGGAGCGAGATCACTTCCGATTCCGCAAATACCGTGCACAGGCTGTTGACCGGCAGGGGGCGGGTTGACCGCAGAGATACAGGCCCAAGCTCATCGAGCGCCAGTTGTGTGGCCCTTGCCATCACCTCGAGGAAGCGGCCCGTACCAGCGGCACATTTGTCGTTCATCACGAAATCCTCGAGCGCGCCGTCGTCGTCGAGGGCGATGACCTTGCTGTCCTGTCCGCCGATATCGATCACTGTGCGGAGGGGGACGTCGCCCGAGTAAAGCATGCACGCTCCGCGAGCGTGGGCCGTTATTTCGCTGACGACCCTGTTGGCGGCATCGATCAGGCGGCGTCCGTAGCCTGTGGCGACCGTGAGCGAGATGTCTTCGCGCGGCACGCCGGCCTCTGCCAGTGTGCGGTCGAGGAGGCCGTTGACTGTTCGCTTCGCGCTTGGACCGGTGGCCGCCATGGCCGACGCGATGATCTCGCGACCCCGCAGCAGCAGGACCTTCGACGTGGTCGAGCCCGCATCTATTCCGGCTACGATGCCTTGTGTCATTTGCTTGCCTCGAGTCATACGTGAAGTCCGGAACGCCATGAGTATATTGTAGCGCGAACGGCGGTTGTAATCAACGCTGTGGAGGGCCGCTGAGGCGCTGCGCGGGCGGCCCGTGGAGGAAGGCGAGTATCCGTTCGGTTTCCTCGAGGGAGTCGATGATCAGGTCGGCGGCGAGGAGTTGTGTCGGCGGAAAACTGTTGGTAACGGCGATGCAGCGCATGCCGGCGGCCCGGGCGGCCTGGATGCCCGCCGGTGAGTCTTCGATCACGGCGCAGCCGCCGGGCTCGACTCCGAGCTTCGCCGCCGCCGTGAGGAACACTTCCGGGTCGGGCTTGTGCGCGGTGACGTCTTCTTTGGATACGACAACTCGGAAGTATTGAAGGATACTCAGCTTGCGGGCGGCTGTTTCAATTGCCGATCGCCACGCGCTGGAGGCGATCGCCAGCGGCCAGTTCTCGTGGAGGCGCCTGACGAGCGCCGCCGCCCCCGGGAAGGCCTCTACCGATTCCTCGAGGAGCTTGAGGTAGATGGTTCGCTTTTCCAGTTGCCACTCGCTGGGGTCGGCGCTGATGTTGTGTTGAGCGAAGATGCTTCGGAGGAGGGTGATGTCTGTGATGCCGATTCCGGCTGTGAGTTCGGCCTCCGGGATTTCGAGGCCCATTTGTGCGAAAAGTATCTGCCAGGATCTGATGTGCAGGGGCTCGGTATTGCAGATGACTCCGTCGAAGTCGAAAAGCACCGCCGGCACTTTGTTTTTCGGAATGTTGGGGGCCATCAGTCGGCTCCTTTCGTGGCCGTGATTATACCATCGGGCGCAGTATATAGCGAAAGAAAAAACGCTCGAAGCGGCTTTTCGTGTTTTTTTTTCATTGCCCTTAAAGAGTACGCTCGGATGTGACGATATATGGCGTACGAGGGCGTCGGAATCGGCATCCGTTGTGCAAGACGCCTTTCAGAAAGGTTTCGAATGGGCATTTTTGGGAAAAGGCTGTCAACACGAGTGAAAGGAGCACGGAAAATGCAAAAGACTTGGCTAGTGAAGGTTCTTGTGCTGATGTTGGTTGTTGTGATGACGCAGGGCTGTATGGTGCGTCTGAGTGATTACAAGGCGCTGCAGGTAAAGCACGCCGATGCCGTGGCGATGAACGAAGGGTATCAGGAAGAAGCCGCTGCAGCACAGGCCGAACTCGAAAGACTTCAGGCTGAGTTCGACAACGTTGCTGCCCAGCTTGACGATAAGACCGCGAAGAGCGACGATCTGGCCACGACCGAGTTGAAGGGTATCTGGGCGGAAATGAAAGCATTGGCGGTCGGGCGGAAGGACATGACGTGGATCCCGGACGGTCATAAGCTGTTGGTAAGCGTGGAGTTTGATCTGGGCCGAGCCGCAGTCAAGCCATCCGGCAAGAGCGCAATCAAGCAGATTGCAGGTGTCATCAAAGGATTACCAAGCGGGTACATCGTTTGTGTTGATGGCCACACGGATAGCCTCCCCGTGAAAAACCCGAGAACAATCCAGATGTTCAAGAACAACCGTGGCCTGTCAGCCGCCCGCGCGGGGGCAGTGTGCCGCGTGCTGGGCGAAGGCGGCGTGCCCCCGAAACTGATGATCTCACGCGGATTCGGGCAATACTATCCCATCGGGCCCAACAACAGCCCCGCCACTCGAGCGAAAAATCGACGCGTCGAAATCTCGGTTCTTCCGGCAAGCCTGGCATTGAACCCCACCGCCAGGTTGGCGTCTGAGTCCGATATCGTCGTCACCAAATGACCTGCGATCACGAGCCAGCCACCAAGGCCGTCGGCAAAATCCGGCGGCCTTGTGCATGAAGAAGAAATGGATGGAATGCCGCCAGGGTACAACACTTTTGCGAGGCCCCGCCCGCTGGTTGTATCGTTGAATCTTCCCTCCATTTCAGTTATCATGGACGTATGAGCGCCGAAAACGAACAGGAAAAAAAGTGCAGGAAATGTGGCCGATGCTGCTGCGCCAAACTCATCATCGAGGACGAAGCCACCGGCCAAGACGAGGTCGTTTACACGCCGTTTCCATGCACCTACCTCGACGAAAAAACACGACTGTGCACCGTCTACGACACGCGCCATCAGGTCAATCCCGACTGCCTTAAACTCAATGAGGGCATAGAGATAGGCGTCTTCCCGGCCGACTGCCCGTACGTTGCCGACCTCGAAGATTATCGCCCACCCAGAGAAAACTGGACCCAAAACGACCTCGACCTCTACGCACAGGCAGGCCAAGACGAAGAAAACGACGAATTGTGAGGACTATAGCCGGAAAACACAAACGAGGCGGCCTCAACCCACCCCAAAACCGAATGGCCGAAATGCAAACAATAACCCAACGCTTCCTCGAAACCGTCCAGCGGCGATCAGCATGCACCGCCGTCACCGACCCCACCGTAACCCTTACATACCAACAACTTGCGACGCACGCCTCAGCCATGGCCCACGCCGTCCGGGCCGCCGGCGACAGCCAATTCGTAGGCATAGCCATGCCCCCCTGCGCAGCATTCCCCGTAGCGTACTTCGGAATACTACAGGCCGGCCGCACACCCGTTCCACTCAACCTGCTGCTCGAACCAGGCACACTTGCAGCAATCGTATCGCACTCCCGACTCGAGACCATCGTCACCGTGTCGCAACTGCGCGGCGCAATGACCAACCTCGTGCAGCACGTACTGTGCGCAGATGAAGCACCCAAGCAGCACCCATGCAGCGCAGAT
>JABMSA010000008.1 GCA_013202185.1 Planctomycetota bacterium | reverse complement strand
GGCTTTTTCAACAGCCCCACAGCCCCTATAGTTTTCCGAATCCTTCGCCATTCAACATTTCCTGTGAGACCTCGACAGTCACTCGCCTTTTTCGTTTCCTGACATTATGACTCACACTCACCCAGGCCGCCGGGGGTGTCGCCTTGTGACCGGCCGCCTCCTGAATGGCGGGGATGTCGTACCTATCCTGAGGAATCGATCGAGACGTCACTACTCCCGTTCCAAGCCTTCGTCTTCATCTCTCCCCCACAGGATGGTGGGGCGCATGCTTACGTTGACCATCAGCCCCAGGCCCACGAAACACATCAGCAAAGACGAGCCGCCGTAACTCATGAACGGCAGCGGCAGGCCGACGGTCGGGAACTGCCCCGCCGACATCGCGGTGTTCACCAGCATCTGCGTGGCAAAGAGTATGGTGACGCCGGTCACCAGCAGGCGGCCGGCCGGGTCGCGGGTCTTCTCGGCCATCCTGGTGCAACTCCAGAAGAATAGGAAAAACAGTACCAGCACGGCGCTCGCCCCTGCAAACCCCCACTCCTCGCAGATGACGGCGAAGATGAAATCGGTGTTGCGCATCGGCAGAAAATTCAGGCGGTTCTGCGTCCCCTTGCCCCATCCCTTGCCGAGCAGGCCGCCCGAGCCGATCGCCGCCTTCGATTGCGTCAGATGGTAGAGGTCGTCCATCTGCCGCTCGGGGTCGTCGGAGTCCTGCTGGATGAAGCTGAGCACGCGTTCCTTTTGATATGGCTTCATGACGAACCACAGGCACGGCATCGCCAGCACGGCCGCGAGCGCAAGCATGAGCAGATGCTTGCCGCGCGCGCCGGCAACGAATACCATTCCGCCGACGATCGGCAGAAACATCATCGCGGTGCCGAGATCGGGTTGGCGGGCGATGATGATCACCGGCACAAACGCGAGCAGCAGCGGCGCGATCAGCCCGGTCAGCTCGGCTCGCCTTTCCCACCTGGCGAGCAGCCGCGCCAGCGCGAGAATCGCCGCAATCTTCATCAACTCCGAGGTCTGCCACTTGAAGAAGCCAAGGTCGATCCATCGCCTCGAATAGTTGACCTCGCGGCCGATCGCCATTGTGAGGATCAGCATCAGCAGCCCGAGCCCGTAAAACACATACGCCCACTCGATCAGCCGCTTGTAGTCGATGGAGATCACCACGAGGAACACGCAAATGCCTACCAACGCCCACACGACCTGCTTCTGCGGGCTGCTGGTGTAGTAGCCCTCGCCGTCGCCCATCGACCGGTACGACGCGCTGTAAACAAACGCCAGGCCGATCAGTATCAGCAACGCGGCAAGCAGCATTGCAGGCCGGCTCGCCCGCCCGAGAGTGATGCCGTCAATCAGTTTCATTTACTGTCCGTCTGTTGCGTGGCGTTTGCCGTTTGTCGAGCGCTTGCCAACGTGCGCGTTTCGCCGGTGATGAACTCATCCGGAAACGATTCTATTATCTGCCTGGCGATCGGCGCGGGCACGTCGCCGCCGTGCTCGCCCTCGATCAGGTCGACTATCACTGCAAATGCTATGCGGGGGTCGTCGGCCGGGGCAACGCCCGCGAACCATCCGAGGTCGCTCCTGCCCGGCCGCTGGGCGGTGCTCGTTTTGCCCGCGATGCGATAGGGCCTGCGCCAGTCGCCAAATGCCCTGTGCGCGGTGCCGCCTTCCTCGTGTGCGACGGCCGTGAGCGCGTCGCGGAGCCGTTCTGCGGCGCCGGCGGGGAGTGCAACCTGCACGGGCTCTATGGAGCGTTTGCGGGGCACGGGGATTTCCCTGCCGTTGGCGTTTACTATCTTCTTGACAATGTGCGGCACGACGAGCCTGCCGCCGGTGCAAACGGCCGCCATCGCCCCCGCGGCCTGCAGCGGCGTCACCAGCAAGTCGCCCTGGCCTATCGAGTAGTTGGCCGTGTCGCCGCGCCACCATCCTCTTCCGCTCTCGAAGGCGCGCCTCGCGGGCGAGGGCACGTATCCGGCGTGCCCGCCGTCAAGCTCGAGGGCGGTCTTCTTGCCGAGGCCGAGCTTGATCGCCCATTCGGCGAGTTTCTCCGAGCCTGCCCTGGCGCCCATCTCGCAGAAATAGACGTTGCACGATTTCTTCATGCCCGTGCGGAAGGGAACCTTCCCGTGGCCCCACCTTGCCGAGCAGTTCACGCCTCGCGTGCCCACCATGAACCGCCCATCACACTTGAATTCGATGTCGGGCGCCACGCCGGCGTCCCACGCGGCCAGCGCGGTAACAATCTTGAACGTCGAGCCGAGCGGATAGCTCTTGATCGCCTTGTGAAACAGCGGCTCGCGCGGATCGGCGCTGAGCCGCGCGAAATCGCGTGAGAACGTGGCGGGGTCGAATCTCGGGGCGGACGCCAACACGAGAATCTCCCCGGTGCGGGCATCGATGACGACAGCGGCACCGGTGCGGTCGCCGAAAGCCGCTTCGGCGGCGCGCTGCTGCGCGGGCAGGATCGTGAGGTACACGTCGCTCCCGGCCTTGGGGTCGAACGTCGTCAGGGCCCGGACCATGCGGCCATTGCGATCTTTCTCGACCAACTCGAGGCCGCGAGCACCCCGGAGGAATGCGTTGAGCCGCCCCTCGACGCCGGATCGGCCGATGGTGTCGTTGAGCAAGTATCGCTTCTCGCGCGAGCCTGCATATTCCTCTTTGTATTTCGCGTAGTCGTCGGGATTGAGCTTCGTCATGTAACCTACAATGTGCGCGGCCAGCTCTCCGTGCGGATAGCGGCGCGCCCGCTTGGGCTCTGCGAGGAATCCGCGAAGCTTCTCGTGGTGCACATCCACCCTCATCACGGTATCGTACGACACGTTCCTGAGCACCGGCCGGACCTCCCAACTGTTGATGCGATCGTTGAGCATATCCTCAGCGCGTTTTATGACGTGTCCCAGGAGCTTTTCGAGGCCCGCGCCCGTCTGGTCGGAAAGACGCCGCACCGGCTGCACGACGGCGTCGGGGATCGGGATCACCCTCTGCTCGTCGACCTTCTCCCTGGTGGATCGCCGCTTCCAGAACAGCCGGGCGATGCTTGATTGTTTCTTGCGGCGCAGGACGACGCCCGAGTAGGTCATCTTCGCCGCCCAGCCGCCTTGCCGGGTTTGTGCAAGCGCGAGCTTCACCTCGGAGCGTTCGCGCACGCGCAGGCCGTCTACTCTGAGCGCCTCGTAAAGCGCCCCCCTGAACGTCTTGGCGGAATCGAGATCGGAGAGCTTCATCGCAATGTCAAAGGCGGGTCGGTCGGCCGCCAGCGCCACCGGCTCAGGCTTGGCGCCGTCGCCGGCGGAGGTGATGTCGAAGGTGAGGATACGGCCGCGGTGGGTGGCTATAGATCGCTTCGACAGACGAATGTTCGTTGCGTATTCCTGCCAGTGTTCACGCTGAATCACCTGCAGGTAAAACAGCCTCGTGGCCACCATGAGGCAGCCGCCGAACGCAAGGATAAGAAGCACTCGCAAACGATACTTGTACACCGGTTTCAATCCACGCTCCCGCGGGGGGAGCGACCTCTGTAGCGGATTCCTTTGCCGAGACACGTTTTCTCGAAGGCTTGCTTTTGTCGGCCATTTCGCGGCTCATTGCTCTCGGAGGCCCGCCCACAAGCACGGGCGCACAAGCACGCGAGAAAACAGAAGAACGATAAGCGAACAGTACAGGCCGGAGATGAGGCCCTGCCTGATGATAATTCCCGCCGCCACCGGCATGGCATACCTTGCGGACAACGCAACTCCGGCCGAGAACTCGGACAAGATGACGGCGATGACTACGGTGACAACGACCGTGACGGGGTTGTCGCTGAATGCATACGCGCGGACGCGACTGACCATCAGGCCGACGGCGAGGAAGATGAAGGCGTAGAGCCCGATCGGCCCGATAGAGAAAACATCGCGAGCGGCGCCCAGCGCCCAGATCGGAATCATCACCTGGCCCAGGTCGAAAGTGAGCGCGAAGTAAATGGCCAGCGCCATGAGGAGGTCGGGCTTTGCCTCGCCGACGGCCGCCAGGTCTGCCAGGGCGGTCTGAACGACAACGGCGATCGTGAGAAGAGCAATCAGCAGGAAGAAGCGAATCATGAACGATTCCAGTTCGGCTGCGGGGAGCCGGCGGGCACGGCGCCGATTCCAGCCGACGGATGATCGGGCACCGCCCGTGTAGAGACGCCCCGGTGGG
>JABMSA010000759.1 GCA_013202185.1 Planctomycetota bacterium | reverse complement strand
GTGTCCGACAAGAAAACATTCGCGACCGGCCTGCCCGGGGTGTTTGCGGCCGGCAGCGCGGTAAAGCAAATAAAACTCGCCGTGCGCGCCATGGCCGATGGCCGGGCGGCGGCGATCTCGATCGGCCGGCACCTCTCCGGCGAACATCCCACCGGCGAGGCGAGGCCGTTTTCCGTTCACATCGGAAAACTCACCGACGGCGAGATGAAAGAATTCGCATCCGGCGCGAGCAGCTCCGGGCGCGTGGAGCCGTCGGCCGGCGCCCGGGCCGGATTCACGCCCGAGGAAGCCCGCGAAGAAGGCCTGCGCTGCCTGCGCTGCGACTGCCGCAAGCGCGACAACTGCAAGCTGCGCGATCACGCGGCTGCCTGCGATGCCCGGGCAAACAGATACAAGACCCGCCGACGAACATTTGAACTCGAGTACCGGCATCCGGAGGCCGTGTACGAACCGGGCAAATGTATCAACTGCGGAATCTGCGTGCGAATCGCGACGGAAGCCGGCGAGCCGCTGGGGCTCACCTTCGTCGGGCGCGGCTTCGACGTCCGCGTCGCCGTGCCATTCAACAGTTCGCTTGCCGAAGGTCTTCGCAAAGTTGCTCATGAATGTGTGTGTGCCTGCCCCACAGGGGCATTGGCTTTCAAGGATAGTGTTAAGGTCGGAACAGAAGTGTTTTCGAAAGGCAACGAAGAATGAAGAAGTTGATTCTGTTGGCTTGTGTGGTGTGTGTGTTTGTAGCATCGGTAGGAGTAGCCCAGGAAACCGTGGGATGGCGGACGGACGGAACGGGGCACTACCCGGACGCCAACCCGCCGACCGTCTGGCGGGCGGCCAAGGGCGATGACGAAGGCAAGAACATCGTGTGGGCCAGCAAAATGCCCGACTGGAGCAACTCGACGCCCGCGATCGCCGGCGACAGTATCTTCGTCGGGTCCGACAAGACGGAGCTGGTCTGCGTGAAACGCTCCACCGGCGAGATCCTCTGGAAAACCGACAACGGCTACCTCGACGGACTGACCGGGCAGGAGTTGGAAGACGCCAAGGCGATGGTCAAGGCCGCCAAGGACCTGAGGGAGAAGATCAAGCCCGAGCAGGACAAGTTGAGGAACGTAAGGAACCGGCTTAACAACATCAAGAATTACGGGATGAAGATCAGCAGGCTGGAAGGAAACACAGCCGAGCTGAAAACCGACGAGGGGCGGGCCGCGAAGATAGCGGCGATAATAAAAGACGTCCAAGCCGCAATCAAAGCATTGCAAGAGAAGCCTGACGACAAGAATCAGAAGAAACGGCTGGAACAGCTCACGGACCAGCTCAAAGATATTGCGAGCAAAGAGTGGCGGACAAAGAAGCTTGAGGAACTCGCCAAGCAGCTCGCCGATTCGCAAAAGAAACTGGCCGAAGCCAAGCCCGAAGAGGAAGAACAGCTCAACAAGGAAGCCGAGCAACTCAAACAGGTGGTAGACAACCTCGGGAATGAACTCAAAGGCAAGACCAAGTACGACCTGCCCAACGCTCACCCGGCCACCGGTTACTCTACGTGCACGCCCGTTACCGACGGCAAGAACGTGTGGGGGCTGCTGTCGAACGGAATGGCCGCGTGTTATGATCTCGACGGCAACCGCAAGTGGATCAAGTTCATCGAAAAGTCCACGGACGGCAACGGCCACAGCGCCTCGCCGCTGCTCGTAGGCGACAACTTCATCATCCAGATGAACAACACACTCCGCGCGCTGAACAAGGACACCGGTGAGGAAGTATGGACAGCGCAGGCGTCCGTTCAGTATGGCACGCCTGTTGTCACCGCCATCGGCGACGTCGACGTTATCATCACGCCCAGGGGCGACATTGTCCGCGCCGACGACGGAACCATCCTGAAGAAGAATGTTTCCAAGCTCGATTTCTGCGCGCCGATTGTTCACGACGGTGTTGCCTATTTCATTGAGAGAGGCGGCAAGGCCATAAAGCTCCCCGAAAAGATAACCGAAGACATGGTATTCGAGGAGCTGTGGCAGCTCAAGAACGTCCCGGGCGGCCGCTACTATGCATCGCCCGTTTACCACGACGGCCTGATTTACGCCATGAATGAAGGAGGCCACCTGATCGTCGTCGACGTCAAGGGCGGCGCACCCGTTCTCGATGCCAAAACCGGCGAGCCCGTGATCGACGGAGAAGGCAAGCCCGTTGTTTCAGAGCCCGGCTCGGTCGTCTACGACAAGAAGCTCAACGTAGGCGGCACGGTGTACCCGAGCGTGACGTGCGCCGGGAAGTACATTTATGCCAGCGGCGAAAACGGTAAGACCATCGTCTTCGAAACCGGCCGGGAACACAAAGAGGTCGCCGTCAACCAGCTCGAGAAATTCCGGAGCTGCCCGGTCTTCAGCGGCAGCCGCATGTACCTTCGCGGAAACAAGAACCTGTACTGCATCGGCGAGTGAACAGACCCCACGGAGCCTGAAGCGATGCCGAAAACGACAGTCCTGATATCGCGGGCCGCCACTGCGGACAACGAGAAACGCGCCTTCGAAGATGCGCTCGCGCGGGCGCTCTCCGGCGCCGGCCTGCCGGTGCTGCTGATGCCGCATGTCTACCACCTTGCCGAACACGACGCAATCTGGCAGGAACTCGCCGGCCTGCCCGGGAACGTCGCCTGCATCTCGTGGCTCTACCCCAGGCCAACCGAGTGGGTGCTCAGGCGACACGCGATCAGCACCGACCTGCTCGCTTTCGACATGGCCGCATACGATAGCCCCGAAGCATGCTGCACCGCCGTCGTCGAAAAAACGGCGCCGGCCGACGGGTCTGCCGGAACGGTTCGCGAATTGCATGCCGAGGTGACCGAGCGGTGGCATCCGGTTGTCGACTACAGCCGCTGCGTCAACTGCGCGCAATGCATGCAGTTTTGCCTTTTCGGTGTCTATGAGCTTGATGACGCGGACAAGCTGATCGTTCGGAATCCAAACAACTGCAAGCCCGGCTGCCCGGCATGCAGCAGGATATGTCCCAGCGGAGCGATCATCTTTCCGCTGTGCGAAACCGACACCGCAATCGCCGGCGCGCCGGGCGAATTCATGACGCCCGATCCGTCGGCGAAGGTGATGTTTTACAAGCGAACAAGAAAGCCCTGCCCGATATGCGGCAGAGCCTACACGGCATCGGCCGCCGCCGGCAATCCGCCACAAGACGCACCGGTGTGCAATGAATGCGGGCTGCCGCTCGACAACGCCCTTTCAACCGACAGCTATGACAGCGCATCGGCCGACGCCGGAGCATCCGACGACCTCGACGCGCTCATCGATGATCTCGAACGACTGCGCTGACGGCGGACAGCGGTCCGCGCGCGGGAGAAATAAGGTTGCGTAAATCCAACGGTTACCAAGTGGTCCTGACCGCCGACAGCACGCTGATGGCAAACTACACGCTGCTGTTCGACGGCATGCTGGCGGCCAGCCAGACCACGACCACGCCCTCGCCGATCATGAAGGCGCTGCTAATGCCGCGCCTCTCGGGCGGCTCGGTGCGGGCGCGCGTGGCGCCGATGGGCTTGCGCCGAATCGAGGCAGCCCTCGTGGAGGGCGGCTTCGACCCCGCAGAGCTGGCCGTGGTGGATTACGCCCACCTGCGCGATGCCATCGGCCCGGCCACGCGCATCGTCGGCGTGTCGTCGGGCGAACCATGCGGACTCGGGATGAACACGTCGACAATGACCGCCATCGCCGGCGGCAAGATATATCCTCTCGCGATGTTTCGCAAGCTGATGAGCGAAGTGCGGCGGCTGCTCAGCGCACGGTCGCCTTCCGCCAGGGTGATCCTCGGCGGGCCGGGGGCGTGGCAGGTTGCCGGCAGCGAAGCCGCACGGGCCGAGCTTGGCATCCATCACGTCGTCACCGGATACGCCGAAGGCAACATCGCTGCAATCTTTCGAAGGATCATCAGCGGCGAAGCCGCACCCGCCGTGATAGCAGGAGAAAGCGTGCCCGGGGCGCGTGTCCCTCGCATCCGGGGCGCCACCACGATGGGCGTAATCGAGATCAGCCGCGGCTGCGGCCTGGGCTGCTCGTTTTGCACGATTGCGCGCGAGCCAATGAGCCATTTGCCGGAAGGCGCGATCATCGACGACGCAACAACAAACGTCGCCGCCGGAGTAGCAAGCATCGCCGCGCTCAGCGAAGATTTTTTCCGATACGGCGCATCGGGAACGAACGTGCAGCCGCAGGCGCTCATATCGCTCCTGAAACAACTGCGCAAGATCAACGGCCTGCGATTGATCCAGATCGACCACGTCAACGTGCTGAGCGTATCGCGTTTCAGCGACGACGACCTCAAGACGGTGCACGATCTCCTGGTCGGCTCGGGCCGCCACCGATACCCATGGGTGAACATCGGCATCGAGACCGCCTCGGGCCGGCTGCTCGAGGCAAGCGGCGGCGCGGTGAAGATGGGATGCGAGCCCGGCGACTGGGCTTCGTTCAGCGCCCAGCAGGTACGAAGGCTCTGCCGGGCGGGGTTCTTCCCGATGGCAAGCCTCATGATCGGCCTGCCCGGAGAAACGCCCGACGACGTCCGCGCAACGCTTGCGTGGGTCGAGGAGCTGAGCAAAGAGCGCATTTCGGTTTTCCCGATGCTTCACGCGCCGATCGACGGCGGGGCGCCACCGGACCCGCGCAACCTCAGCCCGCTGCACTGGCGCCTGATCAAGACCTGCTACCGGCTGAACTTCAAGTGGGTGCCGCGTATGTACTGGGACAACCAGGCGGGAGCGGGCGTGGGCCTGCTAAGGCGATGCGTGATGCAGTTGCTCGGGTACGGCCAGACGCTGCAGTGGAAAGCGCTGTTCGCCTGGCATTCGTTCAAAGCTGGAAACAACACGGAAAGCACAGAGCAAGAAATTGAAAAGCGCGGCGCAACAACTGAATAACTGCTCGGCGAAACGTTCGGAGCAGACATCGCCCGCGCCCTCGCGGCTGGAAAGCGCCATCGGCACGGTCACGGATCGGCTCGTCGCGTCAATGCGCCCCGACGGCTTCTGGCAGGGGCGCCTTGCGTCGTCCGCGTTGTCCACTGCAACGGCGGTCAGCGCGCTGTGCGTGGCCAAAGAACATGGCATCGGGCGCGAATCGTTCGAGAGCCTGATCGCCAACGGCGCCGCGTGGCTGGCCGCGCATCAGAACGCCGACGGCGGATGGGGCGACACCGCCGACAGCCCGAGCAACCTGGCCACGACCGCTCTGTGCATCGCCGCTTTCAAGCTCGCCGAGCAGCACCTCGCGCAAACGCTCCCGGGCTGCGCACGCGCACAGGCCAGGGCCCGGGAATACGCCGCCGGCGGCGGAGATGATCTTCCTGCGGCGCTGTCCGCGGCATACGGAAAGGACCGAACGTTTGCGGTGCCGATCCTGGCAAACTGCGCGCTCGCGGGCATTGTGCCGTGGCAGAGCATTCCGCGGCTGCCGTTCGAGCTGGCCGCGCTGCCGCAAGGATGGTACAAGTTTCTCAGGCTCCACGTGGTAAGCTACGCCCTGCCCGCGCTCATAGCAATCGGGCTGCTGCTCGACGACCGGAAAAACTCGAGGGGCCCGATTCGCAAGCTCGTGCGGCGGCTCGCACAAAATGCAGTGCTCGGCAAACTCGAAACAATCCAACCGTCGACCGGCGGCTTTCTCGAGGCGATCCCGCTCACGAGCTTCGTGGCGATGACGATCATCCCCGCATTCGCCGGCTCCGGCGCATCGGCGTCGCCCGCTGTGCGCGTTGCACGCAACTGCCTGGATTTCATCGAGCGCTCGGCGCGCAGCGACGGTAGCTGGGCGATAGACAGCAACCTGTCGGTGTGGCTGACAACCAACGCGGTGAAAGCCCTCGACGCCGCCGGTAAGCTGCACGAGATCGACACTCACGCCACGCGCCGATGGATTGCAAACCGGCAGTACCGCGCGGCGCATCCCTACACGAACTCGCCGCCGGGCGCCTGGGCGTGGACGCACCTCGATGGCGGCGTGCCCGATACCGACGACACGTCGTCGGCCATGCTCGCCCTGCTGGCCGTCGGCGAGCGCGAGGCGATACCCGACGGCGCACAATGGCTGCTGAACATCCAAAACAAGGACGGCGGCTGGCCTACGTTCTGCCGGGGATGGGGCAAGCTGCCGTTTGACCAAAGCTCGCCGGACCTCACGGCGCACGCTATGCACGCGCTCGGGGCCGCCGGCAAGGCAGGCGCCGCTCGCGATGCCAACGTATCGCGGGCAATCGAGCGAGGAATGGATTACCTCGCCGGCGCTCAGCGAGACGACGGCTCGTGGGTGCCGCTGTGGTTTGGCAATCAATTGGCCCCCGGCAAGATCAACCCGGTGCTGGGCACCTCGCAAGTGCTGGCCGCCCTCGCCGAAATGCAGCCGGACTGCCCGATGCTCGAAAAGAGCGGGGCGTACCTGGCCGGGGTACAAAACGACGACGGAGGATGGGGAGCCGCCGAAGGAATAACTTCGACGGTGGAAGAAACGGCGCTGGCGACGGCTGCGCTGGCAAGATGCGCGCGCGACGCCGACCGAAACGCCGTCGAAAAAGGCATTGATTATCTGCTCCGACGAATCGAAAACGGCACCTGGCACCAACAGGCCCCGATAGGCCTCTACTTTGCGAGGCTGTGGTACTCCGAGGAGCTGTACCCTGTGATATGGACGCTCGAGGCGCTCGGGCGGGCACGCAGGAACAACGTCGAGGTTCATTGAGAAATACTTCCGAGGACAAGATGGCTTCGTATGAACCTGCCTCACAAGAATCGGCCGAACGCGACATAAAGCAGGTGCCGGCCGACGCAAAACTGCGGGAAGCCGTGCGGCACCTTGCGGCGGAATCCGGCAAGGCTATGGACCGCTCGCGCCCGTTCACCCGTGAAAACATCGAGCGGCGCGCCCAGCGCATACTCGGGCAGCTCTCCCTTTCCGATTCGTTCCTGGGCTTTGCCATGGTCGCCGTGAGCAATGTGTTTTGGCGGCATCAGTTCGAAGCTGTTCCGTTTGACCGCAGGCTTTTGCTCATGCCCAACTGCCTCAGAGACAAGTCGAGCTGCAAGGGCGTTTTCGATCACGTTGGCCTGCACTGCGCCGGCTGCGGGGCTTGCACGATCGGCGGCGTAAAATCCAAGGCCGACGAACTCGGCTACCAAGTGATAGTGGCCGAGGGAACGCCCGCCGTAATAATGAAAATAATGGAAGGCGAGGCCGACGCCATAATGGGCGTGGCATGCCTCGATTCGCTCGAGAAAGCATTCAAGCACGTTGTTGAGCTGGGCACCCCGCACGTGGCAGTGCCGCTGCTCAACAACGGCTGCGCCGATACCACCGTCGAGGTCGACCGGATAATGCGGTTCCTGCAAGCCAGGCGAAGCGGCGCAACCGAGCGCACCCACACCTACGTGCCGCTCCTGAGGGAAACAGTGCGCATTTTCGACCGGCCTGCGATCCTGGCATTGATGTCGTCTTGCATGCAGGCCGATCTTGATAACGAAAACGTCGACCCGATGAATGCCACGGAATCCATCGCCTTCGATTGGCTCCTGACGGGCGGCAAGCGGCTGCGGCCGTTCGTGACGATAGCCGCCTACGCCGTCGGCAAGCACGGCACCGCGCCGCTGGCGCCCGACACCGAAGTGAGCGGGCTGATCCCCGACTCGGTCAAGAGGATCGGCCTGGCGATCGAGGCGCTGCACAAGGCATCGCTGGTACATGACGACATCGAAGACGACGACGCGTTTCGGTATGGCCGCCAGACCCTGCACCGCCGGCACGGCATCGGCCCGGCGCTCAACGTGGGCGACCTTCTTGTGGGGCTCGGCTACAGGCTGATCTCGGGCGAGTCGGCCGCGCTCGGCGCTCAGTGCGTGGCGGATATCCTCTGCCACCTGTCGTCGGCACACCTCGAGCTTTGCCGCGGGCAGGGGGCGGAGCTGCTGTGGCAGAAGCGGCACAAAAAACTCCGGCCGATCGATGCACTCTCCATCTATGCCCTCAAGACCGCACCTGCCTTCGAAACCGCGCTATTCGCCGGTCTGCGCGCCGCGGGCCTCGAGATCGAAAACGGAGCGCTCCGGAGATTCTCGACCTGCCTGGGCGAAGGCTACCAGGTGCTCAACGACCTGGCCGACTGGCGCGAGGACGACCGCAACAAGGTCACGCTCGGGCAGGACGTGGTGGCGCGGCGCCCGACCATCCTCCGGGCTTTCGCCGAGGAGGCCGGCGGGGAAGAGCGGCTGGCCGAGCTGAGCCGGGCACACGCCGACGACATGACCATGGCCGCCGCCGTGAAGGCCCTCTACACTGAACTCGGCGTATTCGCGAAGGCCGAGAAGTTGCTCGAGAAGCTCACGAGCCGAGCCAACGACGTGGCCGGCGAGATCGAGCAGCCCGCCCTGAGCAACCTGTTGAAGTTTCTTGTCAAGATTGTGCTGTGAGCCTCTGATCGGATCACGCGGCATGATGCAGTCGCTGTTTCTTACGTTGCTCGATGAGAGCCTCGAAGCCGGATGCGAGCTGTTCGGCGACGTGTTCGCCCGCAGGCACCTTGCATACGTTCGCAGCAAGCAACTGCCAAACGGCGGATTCGCAGGAAGGATGGGCGGCGCCGATCCCTACTACACCGATTTCGCAGTGCGAACACTCGGGATGCTGGACGCATGGTGCGAAGAACTCGAGCTGGCGGCCAACTACCTCCACAACCTCAACAGCAGGCCGAAGGACATCACCGATTGTTTCAACAGGCTCAACATTGTCCGCGTTCTGGGCCGGCACGCTGTCGAGTGCGAAATCAACACGAGCCTCATCAGCGACGCCCTCGAGGAGCAGCGGCTGCCCTCGCGCGGCTTCGGCCGCAAAGGCTCAAAGCACATCAGCGCCTACAATACGTTTCTTGGAATGCTCTGCGTCGAGATGCTCGGTGAAAACGTGACGACGACTCCCAATGCCGCGACCGAACTGGCCGGGCTCAAGTGCTCCGACGCCGGCTACTGCGATGTGCCGGGCGAATCGGCAGGGCAAACAAACGCGACCGCCGCCGCGCTCGCCTTCCTCTGGCTGACGTGGTCGTTCCTGGAGATTGACGACGCCACGCTGTGGTTCCTGAGCACTATGCAGGCGTCCGACGGCGGGCTGCGCGCACACGCCGCAGCTCCCGAGGGCGATCTGCTGTCAACATTTACCGGCCTGGTTACTTTGTCGAACTTCAACGCGCTGGACCGCATCGACCTGCCGGCGGTTGGGCGGTTCATAAAGAGCACGGCGGCGCCCGGCGGCGGATTCTCGGCGTGCTGCAGCGATCCGGAGCCGGACGTCGAATACACGTATTACGGGCTCGGAACGGCCGCCTTGCTGCGGCTGCACGTTGCCCAGAACCGATGAGCGAAGGAGAAGTCATGACCGAAACCGGTCAAGCCCTGGTCCTGCAAGGCGTGGGCAAGCGTTACGAAACGGCCGGCGGCGCCAGCGACGTGCTCAAGGACATTTCGCTGGCAGTGTCGCCCGGCGAGACGCTGGCTGTCGTCGGGCCGTCGGGCTCGGGCAAGAGCACGCTTCTCAACATCATCGGCTCGCTCGACAAGCCGACGTCGGGCAGCGTTATGCTCGGCTCGACGGATATCGTCGGGCTGGCGGGTCGGGCTCTGGCCGATTTCCGCGCCGGGCGTGTCGGCTTTGTTTTTCAGGATCATCATCTGCTGCCGCAGCTCACGGCCGTCGAGAACGTTGTGCTGCCGTCGCTGGCGGCCCGAGATCATGATGCGTGCCCGCGTGCGGGCGAGCTGCTCGAGCGCATGGGCGTGGCCCACCGGGCGGAGGCGTTTCCCGCAAAGATGTCCGGCGGCGAACGCCAGCGTGTGGCAATTGCGCGGGCGTTGATCAACGGACCGGGGCTGCTGCTGTGCGACGAGCCGACGGGGAACCTCGACCGCGACACTGCGGCCGGCGTGGTGGCGCTGTTCCTCGAGCTTGCCCGCGACAGCGGAGTAACCGTAATAATGGTGACGCACAACCTGGAGCTTGCCGGGCGATTTTCGCGATGCGCCGAGCTGCGCAGCGGCATGCTCAGCGAGATCGAGCAAGCGGACCCGGGAGAGAACGCGTGAAGTTTTCGCGCCTGATAACCCGAAGCCTTCGCTTCTACTGGCGGAGCGGAATCGTCGTTGCGCTGGGCGTGGCGGTGGCCACGGCGGTCATCACCGGCTCGCTGATGGTGGGCGCCTCCGTGACCGGCAGCGTGCGCGAAACCGCACTCGCGCGCCTGGGCAACATCGACTATGCACTTTCGGCGCCGGCGTTCTTTCGCGAAGAACTGGCGAGCGACCTGGCCGCCGGCAACGAGCTGCGCGGCCGCATGCAGCGGATTGTGTCGGCAACGGCCACCACGGGTTCGGCGCATAATCCGGCGTCCGACGAGACGGTGCCCGGGATCAACGTATTCGGCGTCGGCGATGATTTCCGGCAGCTCTTCCCCGGTGAGCAGCGCCGCCCCGCCCGCCGCGAGGTCGCCGTGAGCCGGGCCCTCGCCGAAGACCTGGGCGTGAATCCTGAAGATTATATCCTGGTCAATGCGAAGCGATTCGGCACGGGGCCGACGGGTACGCTCTTCGAGCATCGCGACCGCGAGGACGTGCTCGGCGTCATGCGGCTGAAGGTCGTTGCGGTGCTGCCCGATCTCGGCGTCGGTGGATTCTCACTGGCAAACCAGACGTCTCTGCCGCGGAACGCGTTCATCGACGCGGAATGGCTCGGCCGTGAACTTGCCAGGCAAGGACGGGCCAACATGCTGCTGGCAAGATCCGCTGCGGGCGGCGATCAAGATGATGAGCAGCTTCAATCGGCGCTCGCGGCGGCGTGTGCACCGGCCGACTATGGCCTGAGGCTCGTGGCCAACCACGAGCAGGGCTACCTGTCGGTTCAGAGCGAAACGCTGGTCCTGACGGACACGTATGTCGATGCAATCCGACGGACCGCGCGGGATCTCGGCGCGCGCTGCGCGGCGACGTCGGTTTACCTTGCCCACTCGATTCGGAAGATCGGCGGGGGCAGCATCCGTTACGCCGTCATCGCCGGGCTCGAGCAGTCGCTTCCCGTTGTGCCGGGCGGTTCTCCGGAGATCGGCGATAACGGCATCTTGCTGAATACCTGGGCCGCTGCCGATCTGGGCCTCGAGGTGGGCGATGAGATCGACGTGGCATACCTGGTTGCGTCGCGCGATGGCGTGTACCGAACGGAGACGGTGCGCTTGTCGCTGCGCGGCGTTGTTGAGCTTCGCGGGCCCGCCGCCGACCCGGGGCTCGTGCCGGAGTTCGAGGGCATAACCGAAGCGGAAACGATAGACGATTGGGAGCCGCCGTTTCCGATCGACCTCAAGCTGGTGACGGCTCGTGACGAGGCCTACTGGGATCGTTACCGCGCCACGCCGAAGGCTTTTGTGAGCCCGAAGGTTACACGCCTGATGTGGAACGGCGGACGGCCGGGCGCAGACGCCGCATGGATCACGTCGATGAATCTATTTCCGCCGGCCGGCACCGATCTTGCCGGGCTCGAGAAGTCATTCGGCCGGGCGCTGAAAACGCATCTTTCACCGGCTGCGGCCGGTCTTGCGTTTCGACCCGTTCGCCGGCAGGCGCTCGAGGCGTCGAAGGGCACGCAAGACTTCGGCGTGCTGTTTGTGTCGATGAGCATATTCCTGGTGCTGGCCGCGGTGGGCCTTGCGGGGATGCTGATGCGGCTTTCCACGCAACGGCGAGCCGCTGAGGCCGGCACGCTTCTGGCATGCGGCTTCACGAAACGCGCCGCGATGCGCTCGGTGAAGGCCGAGGGGGCGGCACTCACGGTTCTCGGGGTGGTCGCGGGCGCCCCGCTGGGGATCGCCTACGCCCGAGGCATCATCTTTCTGCTGGGCACGAGCTGGTTCGGCTCGATAGGCGACGCCTCGCTGTGGCTGCACGTAGGCGCGGGCGGCCTGGCAACAGGCGCAGCGTGCGGCCTCCTGGCCGGGATGGCTGCGGTGTGGTGGGGCACGCGCCGCCTGGCGCGCTGTGAGGTGCTCGAGCTGCTCGCCGGATGGCAAGCCATGAACGCCATGCCGCCGACCGGCAAGCGAAGGACGGTGAGGGCGCTGCTGGTCGCCTCGCTGGCGGCGGCGGTCGCGCTCGGTGCTGTTGTCGGCGGAACGGGCGCGTTCTTCGGAAGCGGCGCTGCTCTGCTGATCGCGGGGCTGTGCGCGTGTTACCTGCTGCTCGCGTGGGTGCTGCGGATGCGGCGACAACCGCTGACGATGGCAACGCTCACGATGCGAAGCAGCGCGGCCAACAGAGGCCGGAGCATGCTGGCCTTCGGGCTGCTGGCGTGTGCGAGTTTCGTCATTGTTGCTACTGCGGCCAACACGCGCGATTATTCTCGGACCGATGTGACGCAGCGCGATTCCGGCGCGGGCGGTTTTTCTCTGCGGGCGGTGGCGTCGGTCCCCGTCCCGTATGATTTCGGCACGAGAACGGGCCGGGAGAAGCTCGGCTTTGCTCCCGAGGATGAGGCGTTGTTCGAGGGGATTGCGGTGTTTTCGTTTCTCATGAACTCGGGCGACGACATAAGCTGCCTGAACCTTGCCAAGCCGATGTTCCCGCGAGTGATAGGCGTGAGCCGTCGAATGGTCGAACGAGGCGGATTCCGCGTGACAACCGCCGACGAAACGGGCGACCGTCCCTGGAAGGCGCTGAACCTGCAGGCCGACGGCGGCGCGATCCCGGTCTTCGGCGACGTCGACAGCATCCGGTGGCAGTTGCACTCGGGCCTGGGCAAAGCAATCGAGATGCCGATTCCCGCCGGCGGCAAGGCGGGCCTGCGTGTTGCCGGCAAGATAAGGGGCAGCATCTTCGCCGGCGAGCTGCTGATGTCGGAAGCAAACTTCACGAAGACGTTTCCCGACGACGCTGCGCCGCGTTATTTTCTCATCGAAACGCCGCCCGGCGCGGAAGGAAACGTGGCCGATGCGCTGCGGCGCAATCTCGGCGACATGGGCATGGAGGTCCGCACCACGCGCGAGATTCTCAATGCGGTGATCGGCGTGCAAAACACTTACATTGCCACGTTTGTTGCGCTCGGCGGGCTCGGGGTCGTGCTGGGGACGCTGGGCCTGGTGATTGTGCTGCTTCGGAGCGCGCTGGAGCGCCGCGGCGAGTTTGCCCTGATGCTGGCGACCGGATTCGGCAGACGTTTTCCGACGGCGCTGCTCATCGTCGAAAACGTGGGCCTGCTCTGCGCCGGCTTGCTTTGCGGCGCGGTGTCGGCGCTGGTTGCGGTGGCCCCGCAGATTGTTTCGTCGGAGTCAAACGTCAACTGGCGCATGCTGGCCGCGCTGTTGGCGTGCATCGGTGTTGCAGGCGTTGTGTCGTGCATTGTAGCCGCACGCGCGGCAATGCAAGGCAGCCTGCTCGAAGCCTTGAGAGAGGAGTGATGATGAAAATGATCGTTGCACGATCGCCCTGGTGCCGGGCGTTGCTCGTTATTGTTGTGCTTGCCGTTTGCTCGAAGGCGACTGCCGGCGAGGCGGAAGACTGGCCCAGCTTCCGGGGCGGGCCGGCGATGGCGGGCGTGGCACATGGTGCATTTCCGTCGGAGCCGAAGCTTCTGTGGACGTACGAGGCGGGCTCGGGCGTGAACTCGACGGCGGCGATTGCAGCAGAGATGATTTACGTTGGGACCGACGGCGGCGAGCTTGTGGCCCTCAGGCTGGCCGACGGCAAGTTCTTGTGGAAGTTCGCCGCCAACGGCGCGATAACCGCCGCTCCCTGCCTGCTCGGCAAGGTTGTTTACGTCGGAGACGAGAGCGGAATCTTCCATGCTGTGAACGCCGAAACCGGAAAGGAAGTATGGCGATTTGAAGCGGGCGATAAGATCATTTCATCGGCCACGGCTGCGCCGGGGGTGGTGCTGTTTGGCTCGTACGACCACACGCTGTATTGCCTGGATGCAAAGACCGGAAAGAAACGGTGGAGTTTTGAGGCCCAGGCGCAGGTGCATTGTTCGCCGTGCGTGGCCGACGGCCTGGTGATGATCG
This sequence comes from Planctomycetota bacterium, assembly GCA_013202185.1. Classification (GTDB taxonomy): domain Bacteria; phylum Planctomycetota; class PUPC01; order JABMSA01; family JABMSA01; genus JABMSA01. The sequence continues at coordinate 1,168 of JABMSA010000759.1, read as the reverse complement.
CCGGCTGCGACGGTGAGGTGCGCGTGATCGAGCTTGAGTCGGGTAAGCAAAAGACGTCGGCGGCGGTCAGGACAAACTTCGCCGCGTCGCCGGCTTATGCGGCCGGGCACGTGTACGTCGGTTCGCTGAACGGCGAGTATATGTCGGTCGACTGCAAGACCGGCAAGGTAGCCTGGAAAAGCGACACGGAGGGGCTGGGGGCTTGCTTCGCGGGCGCGGCGGTGCTGGGCGATGCGGTGGTTTTTGCGTCGCGGGGAAACAGGGTATTCCGTCTCGACCGCGAGACGGGCGAGGCGCAGTGGACATTCAGGATGAAGGGGAAGGCGGATTCGTCGCCGGTGATTGCCGGCGGCACGGTTTTTGTGGGCTCTGCGGACGGCAACATCTACGGATTAAAACTCGCCGACGGTGAAAAGCTGTGGCAATTCACCGCCGGCGCAGGGATAAACGCATCGCCCGCGATCGGGCGCGGCAGGCTCGTCATCGGCACCAGCGACGGCGCGCTCTACTGCTTCGGGGCCGGGAAGTAATGTTTTTTCGCGGCTCTATTTGATATCGAGGCAGACGATAGCCTTCTCGTTTCGGACGATCAGCTTGCCGTCGGCCACGATGGGGGCTGTCCAGCTTTTGCCGCCGAGCGGCGCCTTGATCCGTCCGAGTTCCTTGTAGCCTTTCGGATCGAGTGCGGCCATGATTATGGTGCCGTTCTTGCCGTCGACGGCGATGATGGTGCCGTCGACCGCTATGATGCCGCCCTTTTCGAAGCCTTCTTGTTTCCACGTGGGCTTGCCGGTCTTGGGGTCGAGGCACATCAGGAAACCGGGGTCGCCGGTGCCGTAGATGAATCCTTTGTGCATGATCGGCGAGTTGAAGTGCGCCTGCATTTCCTTGTTTTCCCAGACGGCCTCGGCCTTGCCCGGGCCTACCTGAAGGAGTGCGCAGCCGTGGTTGTAACCGCTGGTGATGAAGACGAAGTTCTTGAAGACAATCGGTACAGCGGCGTTGACGTCGTACCTGGTCTGCCAGGGGAATCGCCAGAGCACTTTGCCGTTTTCGGCGTCGACGCCCAGAACGCTGATGCCGGAGAATATGATGTATTGCTTCCTGGGGCCGATGGTCACAACGGCCGGTGTGGCGTAGCCGACCATGTCGCTGCCGCCTCCCTGCC
>JABMSA010000758.1 GCA_013202185.1 Planctomycetota bacterium | reverse complement strand
TTGCAGAAGAGTAGAACGCCACGAAGCGGCCGTCGGCGCTCATGGAGGCCGCATATGACCAACCGTTTCCCTCCGTTCCGTCGGACGCGACGCTGACGCGCTCAGTCTGGCCCGTTTGTCGGTCGTGGACGAAGATGTCTCCGGTGCCGTTCGTGTCGCCGGGTACCAAGTTGCTCGCAGTCGACTTAAACGCCACGAAGCGGCCGGCGGCGCTGATGGAGGGCCGTATTGAAGAGCTGTTTGCCTGCACCCCATCGGATGCCACGCTTACGCGCTCGGTGGTGGCGGCGGCGGCGGCTGTGCCCGCCGTGAGGAGCACCACTGCCGCGGCAAGGATAACAAACGGCCGTTCAACTGTCTTATGTCCGACGATCTTGTTCTCCATCTGATCAGGTCCTTTCGCTTTTCGTGCGGCAAGCTCTGCGATGCCACGTTCGGTGCCATAGGCAATTCAATTGATTGCTGTCATCGGACAACACAGATTTGCAAACTTTCGGCGTTGCTCGGATAACGCCGCCTTTCAGCCTCGTATGCCGCCGCTTAATCGGGGCTGTCACGGGGGACCGCCTTGGCGCGGTGAAGCAGCCCGGACGGCACTGCCGGCACACCCGGCAAAAGAAGATCCATCGAGTTTTCTGTACACCTCGAGCGCGGCGGGACTCGGCTTCCGTGCCTGACCTGCACGCTCACTATAGAATTATACATCATGAAGAGGGCCATGTCAAGCAAGAATTCGCATAAAAGGCGAGTTTCGGATCCATCTGGGCCTGTTGGCTCGAGTTTGATTGCCTGTCATGGGCGGCCGGGCAGCGATTCCGCAACAAGCGTTATCCTTTCCAATATCCTCCCGTAAATTACCTGCATGCGCACCGAATGCGAGAATGCTCCCGCAAAAACCCTTCGTAACTCGGGTGACCGCGCCGAGTTCCGGGGAAGTTGCGGAACCGCTGGGCAAAAGGTATGTCCGTTGATTCATCAGGGCGTTTCTGATAACATGACCATTACGGCCCAGCAGCCGCACGATGGCAATCACGGGCCTTCCATCATATCAACAATGAAGGGAAAATCCATGCCGGACAGCAAAGTGCCCGGAAGCCGCAGGCCGGGGCGTGTGGATATGCCACGGCAGAAGCCGGAAACCAGGCGGCGGAATTTCGATGAAGTGGCAACCGGCTACACGCAAGAGATGGCCCTCACCGAAGCCGCCCGATGCCTGCAGTGCAAGAAGCCCCTGTGCGTGGACGGCTGCCCCGTCGAGATCGACATTCCCGGGTTCATCAGGGAAATATCCGCCGGAAACATGGCTGAGGCCTGCCGGATTCTTCGCGACAGGAACAGCCTGCCGGCGGTGTGCGGCCGAGTGTGCCCGCAGGAGGATCAGTGCGAAAAGCTCTGCGTGCTCGGGAAAAAATCGGAGCCGGTTGCCATCGGCCGCCTCGAGCGATACGTGGCCGACTGCGAGCGCGAAACGCGCCCGGTATCGACGATGCCGCAACACACTGCCGGCGGCCCTGAAGTTGCCGTGATCGGCTCCGGGCCGGCGGGGCTCACCGTTGCCGGCGATCTGGCGAAGCTCGATTACAAGGCCACTATATTCGAGGCGCTCCACAAGCCGGGAGGCGTGCTCGTATACGGCATCCCCGAGTTTCGCCTGCCAAAGGCCATCGTGCAGGAGGAGGTCGATTACATCAAAAAGCTTGGCGCCCAAATCCGCACAAGCGTGATCGTCGGGCGCACGGTTACGATTCAGGATCTTATGGACAACGGCTGCCGGGCGGTTTTCATCTCGAGCGGCGCGGGGCTGCCCGCCTTCAAGGGCATACCCGGCGAGCAGCTCAACGGGGTGCTGTCGGCCAACGAATTCCTGACGCGCGCGAACCTGATGAAGGCCTACGATTTTCCGAACTATCACACTCCGATCCGAGTGGGCAGCCACGTGGCCGTTGTGGGCGCGGGCAACGTTGCGATGGATTCCGCCCGGACGGCGCTGCGGCTGGGCGCCGACGAGGTGAGCATCGTTTACAGGCGGTCGAGCACCGAGATGCCCGCGCGCGCCGAAGAAATCGAAAACGCCCAAGAGGAGGGCGTGCAGATGCAGCTCCTCACCGATCCTGTTCGCATCAACGGCGAGAACGGCTGGGCGACTTCCATGGAATGCCTCAAGATGGAACTGGGCGAGCCGGACGACTCGGGCCGGAGGCGCCCAGTGCCGATACAAGGCTCGAACTTCGAGCTGCCGGCCGACACCGTGATAATGGCGATCGCAACGGGGCCCAACCCGCTGATCCGCCAAACAACCCCCGACCTCGAGTGCAACGCGCGCGGCTACATCATAGCCGACGAGCAAACCGGCCGGACCAGCAAGCAAGGCGTGTGGGCCGGAGGCGACATCGTCACCGGATCGGCAACCGTGATCCTTGCAATGGGCGCAGGCCGCAAAGCCGCCAAGGACATCCACGAATACCTGAGGAAAGCGTAGGCAAGCCGCACGATACTTCCCGCACATGGCACGCAACCCAAGCCACAACATCAAGCTCCTCTTCGCCGACCTCGACGGAACGCTCCTCGACGGCCGGTCCGAGCTGACGGCCGAATCGCGCCGGGCGGCGCGCGAGTGCGCCGCCGCCGGAATTGCCGTGGTGGTCGCTACGGCGCGCCCGCCGCGAAG
>JABMSA010000757.1 GCA_013202185.1 Planctomycetota bacterium | reverse complement strand
GCCCTCGGCGTACTTGTTGGTCATTATCGAGCCGCTGGCCGCCAGCACGGCGCTGCTCACGAAGTTTTCAGCCGCGATTAGCTCTATCGTGTGTCGCTGGCGGTGCACCTCGCCCACGAGGGCGGCGTATATCTCGGGGTCCACGCATTTCAACGAAGCCAACGATGCCGGGCTGCCCAGTGAGTTTGTCTCAGGATAATGCTGTGTGTTCAATTCGTGTTGTACTACCGTTGGTCTATTTTCTCTTCTTGAGGTACGCTTCGATGAAGGCGTCTATGTCTCCGTCGAGCACGCCGTTTACGTCTCCGACCTCCAGCGCCGTGCGGTGGTCCTTTACCATCGTGTAGGGCTGAAGCACATAGGACCTGATCTGGTTGCCCCAGGCGATCTCGCCCTTCTCGCCGATGAGCTTTGCCAGTTCTTTTTCACGTTCTTTTTCCTTGAGCCGAATCAGCTTGGCCCGCAGGATGTTCATTGCGGTGCGTTTGTTCTGATGCTGCGAGCGCTCGTTTTGGCACGACGCCACAACGCCCGTCGGCAAGTGGGTGATCCGCACGGCCGAGTCGGTTACGTTGACGTGCTGCCCGCCGGCCCCGCCCGACCGGAAGGTATCTATGCGCAGATCCTTGTCGTTTATCTCGAATTCAACATCTTCGTCGTATTCGGGCACGGCGTCGACGGAGGCAAACGACGTGTGCCTGCGGGCGCCGGAATCGAACGGCGAGATGCGGACAAGCCGATGAACACCCATCTCGGCCCGAAGGTAGCCATAGGCGGTCAGGCCGACCACGTGCAGCGTAACGCTTCGGAAGCCGGCTTCATCGCCGGGCAGGCTGTCGACCATCTTCACGTCGAACTTCTTGTCTTCGGCCCAGCGCGAGTACATTCGAAGGAGCATCGCCACCCAGTCGCAGGCCTCGGTGCCTCCGGCGCCGGCGTGGATGCTCAAGTAAGCGTTTTTCGAGTCGTGCGGCCCGAGAACAGCGTTCGCGCCTGGAGGCGCTCGACGCGTTTGCTCAGCCCGGCCACGGCGGCCCTTACTTCTGCGGCCGCTGCGTCGTTGTGCTCTTCCTCGGCCAGCTCGAGCATGATTTTTTCATCCTCGATGGCCGCCGCGAGTTCCTTGAAAGGATCGGTGGCCGCCTTGAGGGCCTTCATCTGGTCGATGGTTTTTTTGGCCTTCTCCTGGTCCTGCCAAAAGTCGGCACGCTCCATCACGACTTGGATTTTTGCGAGTTCTCTCTCCTTTGCATCCAAGTCAAAGAGAGTCCCTGAGCTGCACCAGTTCGTCGCAAAGGCGATCCAATTCAACTCCGAGGGCCTCGTTTATCATAATATCTTACTCCTGTCGGTTGCTGTTGCAGCGTGAGCCGGGGCCGCGCGCGCCGGTTGTGGCGGCGTACGCCGAGCCACCCTCTGCTACAGCTAATTTTAGCAGATTCGGGGCCAAAGTCAACCCCTGATTTTGCCGTGTCGTCCATCCGGCTCGCCGCCGGGTATGTGCCAGTCATGGTTCCACCGGCGCTGGGCCTAGCCTTCCACTTTAGTGCTGCGTTGTATCTCCTGGTCGGTGAAGATGTCGTTCTCGTCGGTGCTGGCCGTTGAGAACTCGGAGACAACCGCCCCTTCGTCGCCGGCTTGGAACCAATGGAGGGTGTCGGGCTCGAGCGTGTACTGCTCGCCGGGGTGGAGTACGATCTCGTGCCACACGGTGAATGTGCTTTCGCGTCCGGCGGGCGATGCCGCCTTGGGTGCGGCGGTCTTCTCGCCGGGCACATAGAGGTAGACGGTACCCCACCGGCAGCGGAAAGTTTCTTCCTTGCCCAGGTTGGCGCATACGGTCGGGTGCCTGTGCTCGGGGCAGGTTTGCCGCGGCAGCATTGCCAACTCCTTCGCGCACGCGCGTTGGGTGTTGACGTAAACCAATATGCCAAGTCCGATGTTCTCAAAATCGCTCAGGCCCATATCGGCGATCTCGATCTCGGTCTTTTCCTTGTCGGTTATCAGCAGCCCGGCGTTCTCGATCAGCTCGATTGCCTGCTTCTGCCTTCTTGCAAATTCCTCTTTGCTGAGCATGAGTCATCTCCACGATAAAACCACCTGCGAAACCAGAATTCTAGTATGTCAGTACGTTTCGCGCCGCTTCGCAAATCCGCGCCGCGTCGGGCCGGTAGGCGCTTTCCAGGGCGGGCGCAAACGGCGGCGGCACGTCGGCCGACGCCACCCGCACAACCGGTGCCATCAGGTACCCGCCAAATCGCTCCATTATCCCGGCCGCCAGCTCGGCTGCCACGCCGCCGGTTGCGGGCAAACATCGATTGCGTCTTCTTGCGCGGAGCCGCGGGTGCGGGCCGCTGTTGTTTGGCGATGGGCTCTTCGTGCTCGGCGGGCCCGGGGGGAGGGGTGCTCCCTTCGATCTCGATGATCGCGATGACGGCCCCCGCGTCGACCTCATCTTCGGGCTCGGCGAGGATTTCCTTCAGGATGCCCGTCACGTACGATTCGACCTCGACGGCGGCCTTGTCGGTTTCGACCTCGAGCAGCGGCTCGCCACGCTTGATCGGCTGTCCGATTTCGACGAGCCATTGTGTTACCTTGATCTCGCTCTCGGTGGTTGCGAGGTCGGGCATTTTCATTTCGATCTTCATTAGTATCTATGCTTTGCCGCAGCAGCCGAGAAGCTCGATGCGCTCGAGCACGGCGTCGCGCACGGCGAGGCGGCCCTTCACCATTACATCTTCCGGCCCGCCGTAGCCCAGCAGCTTGTGTGGGTTGATCTCGTCGGTCTCGAGTGCCTCACGCACGGCAGCCAGGTACCGTTGCTTCAGGTATGTTCCGTAGGCTACCTTCGTGATACCCATCGATATTGCTTTGCGAAGCGAGTGAGCGTCTATGCCCGTGCCGCCGTGCAGGCCGAGTGGAATATCTACTTGCTCGCGGATTCTTGCGAGGCGGTCCAGGTCCAACTCCTGTTCTCCTTCAATGAGCACGTGTACGTTGCCGATGCTTATCGACAGCAGATCGATGCCTGTAGCGTCGACAAATAGCGCGGCGAGGTCGGGGTCGGTCAGGGACGACTGGCTTTCTTCCACCTTGCCTGTTGCGCCGCTGGGCAGTTCTCCTATCTCCGCCTCGATGCTCACGTCGTGATCATGGGCATAGTTTGCAAGCTCGACGACCCGCCACACGTAATCGTCGTATGGTGCCGACGGATCGGCCGGCATCACGAGGTTGAAGCCGGAGGTAACGGCAAGCCTCACCGAATCCTCCTGTGCGCATTCGTTAAAGATCAGCCCACACGGCACTGCCGCCGATTCGGCGGCTGCCTTTCCCATGGCGCCGTAGCAGGCTATGCGTTCTTCGGCGGCTCGGCCGGGCCGGCTCAGAAAATCGCCGTTGAAGCCGATGACGATCGGCGAGCGCGTCGCCTCGGCGGCATCGATGGTGCCTTGGAGCGACTCGACGTTCCAGCTTTCGAAATATCCGACCGCGTAGCCGTTTTCTCGTGCGCGGCCCATAAGGTCACAAATCGGTTCGAGAGGCATCAGCTCCTGCTCCTGGCTTGCACGACGAAGTGTTAGTCAGCTTCACCATAATTATATTGAGTACGGCCGCATTTGCAATGGGGTTTGGTGGCCGGTTGCGAGGTGGCATGAACAATTCTCGCATGCGTTTCATGATTTTTTCGACCACTTTTCCGTTGAAGCGGGGAGCATTGCGATGCCCCCCAGCCGGCTTGCCCGGCAGGAAGCAAAGTTCGGCAGTGAGTACCGCCGCCTCTCAACCTTTCCGGCGCCCCCCTGCCGCCTTGCGCGGCAGGAGGCAAAGTTCGTAGGCGAAAGGCAAACTGGCCT
>JABMSA010000065.1 GCA_013202185.1 Planctomycetota bacterium | reverse complement strand
CCGTCACCGACAGCGCCGGCGCGATCGTGGAAAAGATCAAGTACGACCCCTACGGCGAGCCGACCGTCACCCTTCAGCCCGAGAAATCCGCTTCCGACAACCCCTACCTGTTCCAGGGCCGCCGCCTCGACACCGAGACGGGCCTGTATTACTATCGCAACCGGTATTACGGTCCGGTGCTGGGCAGGTTTGTGCAGCGCGATCCGGCGGGGTACGGCGATGGCATGAATCTGTATGAGTTTGTGCGATCGAATCCTGCTGTCAATTCTGATCCTGAAGGCTTGAAGCACTGGAGCTGTTGTTGGAAATTTGAGTCAACAGCTGAGAGTATGGGTCTTACGATTAGGGAGTGCGCGAAGAAAATGGCCGCGGAGGCCTATAATGTGGAAGTAGTTGCCGTTGAAGGTGTTGTTACTGTGGGAATGGCTTATGGCGCCTATACTGCGTGGGGAGGCGTAGCAGGGTGGGCAGTAAGCGCAGCTGCCGGTACTACTGCTGGGCACGCTTGGGCAATTTTCCTGAGAGCGTGTATGAGGGTCCACTGCGCGAAATATGGCGCCCCTCCAACGCGCACAGTTATCTGCAAAAGGTGGTACTGGTGCGATACAGTCAAATATACGTGCCAAGGACCAGCATATGTCACAATCATGAAATTCGGCCAAACGTTTGCTGACCGGCCCCCTTGGATTCAAGAGAAAACGGTATGTGAATGGTAGTAAGCTCGCGAGCGACTTACAGGAGCTTGAAGAATGAAAGTATTTTCTCCAAAAGGCGAATGGGTTGGATGGACAAGAATTTATCGGTTGAATGTCGTATTTTCTGGTTGGGAGGTGGCTGCGCTTCCTCCGATAACCATGTTGCTCTTGCTCATCGGCTATGGATTCAGGCATTATGAGCTCCCTTTCCTTATGATGGTAGCATTGTCCGGTGGGCTTTGGGGCTGCTGTTTCTTGCCTTTTGGGCGCGCCCCGAAGCCCTTCGATCAGTTACCCAAGGACGATCAAAGAACCGGGGACAAGGAATCAAGAGAACCAGGTAGAGGCACGGGCAAAATGTCGCCTGAGGAATAGTGCATATTTCCACTGCGTCGGGTCAGCGGGATTCATTTGCCACTAGCCCCAACCCAAGCGTGACTTTTTGCCAATAAATCGAAAAAGGCCTCGAGATCCTCTTTTATAGCGAACACCCAACGGATGGCGGATCGACGCGAGAAGTACCTGAAGTGCAGATTCGAATATTCAAGGACGGCGAAGAGATTCAGGTGCCAATAACTGAAAAGTGAACGCTCTCAAGCGAGTCAAGTCACCTCTGTGACGGGACAGGCACCGTTTGTGTACCGGTGCCTGTCCTTTTTCAATCCAGCTTTCGTCCACAGCTCTCAAGTGCAGAACCTTCAGCGGGCAGCCGGCCAATCCTGCTATCAGCAGTCCATCGCGCCAGCGGACCTGGACCCTCGACAACCAGGGCAACTGGGATCAGATCGCCAGCGACACCAGCGGGGCCACCGCATCGCCGTCCGATACCCGCACGCACAACAAGGTCAACGATGATCGCGCCTCCCCTTCGGGGAGGTTCGCCGAGCTTGACGCTCGGCGCGCACCATCGAGCGGCGGCGGTGCCGCCCGCACATACGATGGCAACCAGCGCGAGATCGTCCACGACGACGCCGGCAACCTGTCCATCGTCGAACTCGACGTCTACGGCGGCACATCAAGATGGTCCTGGAAGAACCGGGCCGGTTGCGTGTAAGGCGCCGAAGAAAGGCGTAGCGCCGAGTGGTCCCGGGGCTGAATGCATTTCGCTGAGAGCTTTTCGGCGCCTGCCGGCGCGTCTAACAATTCGTTCCCCGGCAAGCGAATTCCGACAACGCCCCATGCCTTGCCGATTGCAGAATATATTTGCACTTGGCTGCCGTCGCACTTATAATGGGCGTTCGAAGGTAAAGCCTGTTCTCTCAATGAGTTACTGAGCGGATGTCATAATGGAAGAAAAAATCAGGAAGGCCCTCGATGCCGCAAGGGCGGATTACGTGGAGGTGCGCCTGGAGGAGCGGACGGCGTCGACGGTGCATTATTCCGGCAAGGAGTTGGAAGATGTCGGTACGACGACGAGCGTGGGAGGTTGCGCGCGGGCGCTCGTGAAGGGCGGGTGGGGGTTTGTGTCGTTCAACGACGCAGCCGACATCAACCGATACGTGAAGATGGCGTGCGAGCAGGCCGCGATGGTGGGACAGTCGGCGAGCCTGCTGGCGGATGTGCCTGCGGTCATCGACTCGACGGCCAACGAGGTGGATGAAGATCCCCGCGGGGTGTGCCTCGAGGAAAAGGAGCGGCTGGCGGCCGCTTACAACAAGATCATACTCAACGCACCGGGCGTGCAGACCTCCAGTGTTTTGTACCGCGATTATCACGTCCGCGAAACGGTGCTTACCAGTGAAGGCGGGCGCGTGGGCCAGGAAACCCTGTTTTGTGTTGTCGCACTGTCGGCGATCGCCCGCGACGGCATGAATGTGCAGCGTGCGTTTGAGGTGGCCGGGAATCTGCGCGGGTTCCAGATCGTGCGCGGCCTCGAGGCCAAGTGCGAAGAAGTTGCGAAGCGCGCCGTCGACTTGCTGTCGGCAGCGCCGGTGCAGGGCGGCAAGTACACGGTTATATGCGATCAGAAGCTGTGCGGCGTTTTTGTGCACGAAGCGTTTGGCCATCTGAGCGAATCGGATTTCCTTTACGAGAATCCCGACATGCTGAAGCTGATGACGCTTGGCAAGCGTTTCGGCGGCGACGAGCTGACGATCGTTGATGATCCGACCCTCCCGGGCGAGGCCGGCTCTTACCGCTACGATGCGGAGGGGACGCCGGCGTCGAAGTCGTATCTGATAAAGGACGGCCTGCTTGCGGGTCACCTGCACTCGCGCGAGACGGCTGCGCGGATGGAAGAAGCGCCAACGGGCAACGCCCGGAGCATCGGCTACGGTTATCAGCCGATCGTGCGGATGTCCAACACGTATCTCGAGCCGCGAGGGGAGACGTTTGAGGATCTGGTGTCGGGGGTGGACAACGGCATCTACGCGTTGGGCGCCCTGGGCGGAATGACGGATACGGAGATGTTCACGTTTTCGGCGGGCGAGGCGTATGCGATACGCGGCGGCGAGGTGAAAGAAAAGCTGCGCGAGGTGGTGCTCACGGGAAACGTGAAAGAGACGCTGGGCAACATCGACGCGATCGGCAGCGACCTGAAGTTTTGCGTGGGCGGCTGCGGCAAGGGCGGGCAGTCTCCGCTCAGGGTATCCACCGGCGGGCCGCACATCAGGATCAGGAACGTTGTTGTTGGAGGACGCTAAGTGCTCTGGTCCCTAAATACGGTAACGTATTCTCATGTCTCGATTCTGCAGGGCGCTCGGCGATGGCATTGTAGAGACGGGCCGGTGGCCCGT
>JABMSA010000756.1 GCA_013202185.1 Planctomycetota bacterium | reverse complement strand
TCCATGAATTCCGTCAGTTGAGCGGTGTGCTCCGCCCTGCCCAAAGTGCCGGATACGACCACCGCACCCCTGGATTGGGAAAGGCTGAAGCTTGACCTGGGGAACATCCTCGTCAGATCCGCCCTCAGGCTCGCCAGATCGAGCACAACGTGAACTTTCGTCTGCCGAAACTCCTCGTTCCCGCGCCACAGGATCAGGTCGGTAGCTCCAATGGCTTTCCCCTGCAACAGCACAGACGTGGGCGTTAGCAACTGCACGAACGCGACCTGCGGATCCGTAACGGAAACGCGTTTCACCGGCCAGGGTGCATCGATCACTCTCGATTGGCGGAGGTAGAGGGTCAGCTTCTCAGTGCCCGTCGGTGCGGCGTCCGGCGCCACATCGGCTGGTTTTGGCGCTTCTTCGCCGTCGGGCGTGGATGCTTCGTCGGGCTCGGGCTCGTCTGCTTCCGGCTCATCCGCCTTCGGCTCTTCTGGTTCGTCGGGCTCGGGCTCCTCTGCTTCGGGCTCTTCTGGTTCGGGTTTGTCCGCTTCGGGTTCGTCCGCCTTCGGCTCATCGGCTTCAGGTTCCGCAGCTTCGGCTTCGCCAGGCTCTTCGTTCGCGGGCCGGCCGTCTTCCGCGTTGTCCGCCGGCCCCGATTCCGGCTTGCGAGGTTCTTGTGCTTGCGTGCCGGCTGGCTCGGCGGCTTGTGTGCCGGCCGCCGGTATGGTCAAGGCCACGGCCAGAAGGACTACGTAGAGTGGGGAGAAGGCTTTCCGGTATGCTAAAACTGTTACGATGACCTCCCTCCCATCGCACTTCGTTGTCCGCCAAACGCCGGGCCGGCAGCCGTCGGCCGGGTCGCGCGGCTCATTCTCTCACGGTGCCGCCGGGCTGCACGTCCATCTGGAAGATGTGCGTCTGTCGATCCTCGCCCCGAATGACATCCACCGGCCATTGGCCCGGCGCGACGGGTGCTTCATCCGCCCCGGCAAGGTCAGCTTGCGGAGGCACGTGGGCCTGGTACAGGCTGCTCAAGTGCGCGGGCAGTTGCTCGGTTGGCGCCGTATCAACGGGATTGCGCAAGACCAGCAGCAGTCTGCCGCAATGCTCCGCCAGCAGAAGTGTTTGTGCAGTATCCACGTCCACCATGAGCGTTACCATCCTTGGCCCTCGCCGCTGCGCCGGGGGCGCCCCGTGCGCAGGTTTCCGGCCGCCGGCAATTGTATGCTCTTCGATTGCCAGCACCTGGATATTCTCGGCAAGAATCGCCGCTACAGCATTCTTTCCCGGACCCGGCTGCGAGGGCAACTCGAACATGGCGAGCACGTCCACAATGTTGCCCGGGTACAAGATGCCGCCCAGGCTGCAATCGTCTGCAAGATGAATGGTAACCGCTCGCATGCCGTCAGGCAGAGCGGCAGCCAGTTGCAGGCCGGAGTCTTCACTCGCGAGGTGGTCTTGGGTGAATGCCTCCCCCCGGACCATCGGCGTCACGAGGACCTTGCCAATGACCTGGGAAGCATTCGTGAAGCTGCCAGGGGGTGCCTCGTCCTTTCCGACAGTTTTCGCGACCACGCAGGAAGCATCCACGATGGTCATTGCGGCCATGGCCTTTGCGGCGCATATGATCTGCACCTTCTGGCGACGTTGCACCTGGGTGCGCTCAGCACGGAGAGAATGCACCAGCACGGCCGCGCTCAGAGCTGCGACCAAACCGAGAATGAACAGAGCTACATACGACCACCTCATCCCGCATACTCCGCTGAACACACTTTCCGATTGCTGCGGGTTTTCGGACAATGAATCCTATTGCCGGTCCTGCCGGGCTCCGCCGGCCTAAGGGCCTTCCTTGGCCATAGTCACCGCCGCGCTGATATTCGCGGGGACCGGCAAGAAGCCAAACAGTTCGAGGTTGTCCTGGTAGGGCACGGTTATCGTGACCGTTACCGGATCCCCGGGGGGAATATCTTCGATGCTTCCCGGCTGGATTTCTACTGTGTATCCGCCGCCGACTTCGGACATCAACGCGTCAACGAATGACGCCACCTCCGCGACGGTTGTGTCGGGCATTGCCGCCAGGCGTGCACCCTGGCGCGCGGCGTTGGTCGTTCTTTGCGCGTTGATGAAAAACCATCCGTACTCCATAAGTGCGAACGTCAGGGTGATCAGGACAGGCAGAATCAGAGCGACCTCTACGGTCGCGATTCCCCGTCGCTTCGAACCCCTCACAACCACGCTCGCCATACCATTACCCCGGCAGCCGCCACACACACGCCGCCAAACACCGCCACGCCATATGGAATGGTACAAGCGGTGCCTATGCCGGCCGCTTGCCCGTGCGCGCTCTCCTCAGTGCCGCGGCCCCTGATGAAAAGCAACATCCACAGCAGTTGATACGAATTCTTCATCACCTCCCGCAGGCGCTTCTGCGCCACAGCCGTCGCCAGCCCGAAGACCACGCCCGAGAGCGCCACCGAGGTGAGTGCGACAAGCGCGTTGACCGCGCCCAACCACGTTCCCAGGGCTCCCATCAGCTTTGCGTCGCCCGCGCCGCCTCCTGCAAACACAAAAAGCGCCACGAACGGCGCGGCCATCACCAAGCATCCGACGAGGCCGTCAGCGAGACCGCTGATGCCGCCCACCGTTACTGCCCAGGCCAGGCCGCACGCCATCACCGGCCACACCAGCCGGTTTGGGATCTTCCGGGTCCTTGCATCTGTGACCGCTGCAACGAGGGACGTCGCTACAACAACGCTCCATTGAAGCGGCGGCCATGGACCATTCCACAGTGTCGTATACCACACAGTTCACCCCGGAGACCAAGCCGAAGGCGGAGAAGCGGGACCGATTGCCACCACCCGATGACGAACTGCCGTGGTTGTGCAATGGCCCAACAAGCCAACAGCCTTGCGTGACGGCGGGTCGCCCCCCCAGGGACCGGGCCTCGCCATTCTTATTCTTAGGCCGAAAACCCAAGCGGTTAACACCAAAACTTGCGCAATGCTCGGCCGCCCACAGGGTAAGGGTATATGACAAGCCGCTGCGGGCCCGTATCACAGCGGCCTTGTTATGGTCGGCAGCGCCTGAGCCAAGCACCAGACGCTCCTGCCAACGAACTGTCTTTCTCCAGCCGGCGGCGCTTGCCGCCGGCTGCCTTCCCGGACCTGCGGTTCTCACCTGCGGCGCTTTTGTTCCGATTTAGCCGACGGGGGCGCCGCCAAGCTCACCCTGCAACGTGGTCAGGGCGCCGCTCACCCATGTGCCTATTGCCACGATCGTCGCGACAGTTCCTGCCACGACAATTCCGGCGATGATAGCATACTCAACGGTCTCCAGGCCGCGCTCATCGGAAGCAAAGCGTTTGGCCAGTCTGATGAAACCGTTCCATTTTGTTCTCTTTACGTCCATAATTCAGTTCCTTTCAATAGCGGGTTCCAGCCAGCCGTCCGCGACGTCCTGGAACCCAATCCTCCACCATAATAACAACTCGTACGCGGCGCTCGGCGCGGCAACCTCCGGAAAAACAAGGGAAAATGCACATTCGGAAGGCTATCTTACCAGGAACACCGTCGTTCCCCCCGCTCCTTCCTCGCCGATGTAAGGGATGGTAATCTCGCTGTTTCCGCCCAGTTGGAGGGAATCTGCGACCACCTGATTGCCAAAGGTCAATCCGGTACCGGTCACGTCAACGTTATTCGACGGAAAGTAGAGCAGTCCTTCCATGTCGAACGACGCGGTGCCTGCAATATGTGCCTCCGAGGTATTGTCGCGGGCCTGGAAAAGCGACACACCTTCGTAGACGTCCGCACCCGGAAAACTGTGAACTTCGGAGTCCGGCGGAGTGATCTGCACCACGCCGTTGCCGCTCAGGTCAATTCTGCCATCGCCAACGATGTGCAGCGTAACACCATCTGCAATGAGGCTCCCGCCTCCCCCAATGTTCAGGCCGGCTCCGTCGAGGATATAGACGCCCGGGCTCATGTTTATCGTGCCGCCTAATGCGGTGATCCCACCGGAATAGTAGCCGGGCGTCATGTCCACCGTTTCTTCGCTCTCGAGCCTTATCTCGCCAAGATCGCTGCCCGGGTCCCACGTGGGCGCCGCCAGCCCTGCGAACGGATCGGCAACAGGCGCCGCCCCCGTGTTCAACTGCCCCTCGATGCTGGCGCCTCCGCCCACGTAAACGTTCCCAGCAACGTTCACGACCTCCGCAATGATCGTGGAAGTGCCCGACATTTCAAGAGCGCTCACATGGTCCGAATTGACCTGGACCGCTCCGCCGGTAATCGTGAGCACGGCAGTGCCTGTGATGTTCAGCGCGGCCCTCTTGTTGTCGCTGAGCACTATCAGGCCCGATCCAACGTTCTCTTGGGCTACGGCAATTGCCGTGCGCGACACGTTGGCCTCATCGACACCGAAGATCCCCCCAAAGAAAAGAGGCACCCCGCCGCCGAGAGAACCTGCCGTGCGCCGAGCGTTCACCTTCACAGCGTTGGGGCTGGTCGTCGTAGCAGTGAAAACGCGGCTCGCGCGATTGTACGTGCCAAACACTACGTCGCCGTAGGCAGCGTTGCCGGGGTTGGGATCGAGTTGGACCGGATCGCCGGCGGCGGAATTCGCCAGCCCAATGGTGACTGCGAGCTGACGCGCCGCCAACTGGTCGGTCAAGAGATGCTGACCCGCAGCCAGCGCGGCCGCATCGGCGGCGTTCTGCAACTGCTGCGCCGTCAGGTATACATACCCCGTATCAGTGGCCAAACCCGTGAAGCCAATAAGGACAATGCCGAAGATCGCAAGCCAGATAGTCGCAATCCCGCGTCGTCGTCGGTCGAGTCTTTTCATAATGCCCCGTCCGCTTTGTCAGCCGGGCCGCCCCGACAAGCCGCCCAGGTCGGAAGACGCGTTCGTTACACCGACCCTGTCTCATCGTCATGCAACAAATCGCACAGGCAGTCCGGCGCGGACCGCTCCTGCCAGAGAGCGGGGGGCTTTTCTACAGCGGCAACGAGTTAGCTTTTTGTTCTCAGCACAAGCCGCAAACTCAGGCCAGGCGGCGACTGCACACACGCGGGCGACACCGTCGTCAACGAAGGCGCCATCGGCGGCACGGGCTCGCTCGTCGGCAAGCTCGTCCTCGGCCAAGGCACCAGGCTCGAGCCTGGCGCCAGCCCCGCCACGTTCACCGTGGGCAGCGCCGAACTCGCCGGCGGCGTGTTCGAGGTCGAGATCAACGACGCCCTCGGCACTGCAAGCACCAACTGGGACCTGCTGGACGCCGGCACAAGCCGATTCCACGTATAACGGCCTGGATCATGGAGAGTCTTTTGGGGTTCGATAGGATGGAAACGTTTGTCCGGTTAACGGCACTTTTCGCGTGTAACAGGAATCATTCCAATTGCACACCCGTAGGTCCGAACAAACGGACAGAAAAAGGCAGCGATACATGGTCTATGCGGCGGGACACACCCCACTTGGAGCGGTTTGTTCGGCGGCATTTTGCAACTAAGATAATTCCTGATACCAGAAGCATTGCTCTTTGGTCGATCTAAACACATGAAATGGCTTCTTAGCACGGTGATAATCCTATGAAAAGCCTTACCTACAGCCGATATACGACGAAACCACAGAAGGGTCACGTGCCTGTGATAAAGTGCTTTTACACAATCAGTACGACAGTAGTACGCATACAGAGCCCGTTCATAAGCCGCGCAAAGCTCCCTCAGAGACATACCCTCAAGGAGGTAAAAGGGCCTCTCAACGTTGTTAGAAAGGTCCAAGCCACCTGTTGCAATCGGGTACCCCACAACTTGCTTTACTTGGGGCAAAACATCCACATTTGTCGCGTTTTTGCTCATGGAGTTTGCGGTGAACCGTCTGTGTGCCTGAAGAACAGCTCCACTTCCCACTCGCTGACTCGTTCCCCTCTCCCGCTGGGAGAGGGGGCAGGGGGTGAGGGTAAGGGGGTCGGTCTGCCTGGGGG
>JABMSA010000755.1 GCA_013202185.1 Planctomycetota bacterium | reverse complement strand
TCTGAGGCTGAACCCCAATCCCAATCCTGTTCTGAAGCTCTGTCTGAAATCTGCGGAATCTGCGGATAGTTCTTTCTTATCCGCACGCCTGCCTGTTTTCACTTGAAGCAACCGATCCATTTGTGTATGATTTGACGCCGTCGAACATGGCGGCGAAGGCAGGGATTCGGAGCGTGTTTCATCATGAAGATTGTCTGTTTCGGCGATAGCCTAACGAGCTGCGGCGGCGACGGCGGCCCGATGCTCGGCGGGCGTTTCAGCGATATCCTCCAGGATCGCTTTCCCGGGCATGCGTTCGTAAATCGCGGCGTAGGCGGCGAAAGCTTTGTCGAGGCGCGCGAGCGGCTGGCGGCGGACGTCCTCGATGAGCACGCCGATATTGTGCTGCTCGAGTTCGGCGCCAACGATTGGTGGCGCGACGAACGCCCCTGCACCGAATGGGCCGGCGATCTCGAAGATTTCATCATCAGAATCCAAAAGGGCGGCGCCCGAGCGGTCGTGCTGGGAGTGTTCGGTGCGTACCGCAATCACTCGGGCGAGTTGGTGCCGAAGCAGTACGGCATCGACGATCGCGGCACCGCATACCGGAAGCTCGAGGAGGAAATCGCACGGAGGCACGGCTGCCCGTACGTTGCCAACATCCAGGAAAACATCATCGGCAGGCGCCGCTGCTGGACAGATCCCAACCACCCCAACGAGTACGGCAACCGCCACGTGGCCGATACGATCGAGCCTGTCCTGGCCGAGATGCTCTCGCAGCAGCCGATTCCGATTCGCAAGCCCACGCTCGAAACGACGCGCGACTTCTGGCGCGAGGCGGTGGAGCTGGCACCGGAACGCCTTGCAGTTGTCGACGGCGACCGGCGCCTCACATACGGGGAAGCCAACGACCTCGTCGAGCGCCTTGCCGCCGGGCTCGTTCGGGCTACGGGCGCCGGGCGGCCGAAAGTGGCGGTGTATCTGCCCAATTGCCTCGAGTACTACATTGTTTATTGGGCCGTCCAGCGGCTGGGCGGAGTGATCGTGCCGCTCAACACCTGGCTCAAGGAAGAGAGCCTGGCCGGCGTATTCCGGTCAGTCGAGCCGGACGCGCTGTTCGTTCGCGGCGAGCAGGACGCCGCCGCCATCCGCGCAGCAGAGGCACTGCCGAAGACGACGGTGCTCGCCACCGAAACCGATGCGGTCGGCCTGCCGTCTTACGAGAGCCTGCTCGACTGCAATTCGCCTGCGCCGGACGTCGACCTCGCCCCCGATGATCTTTCCATCATCATGCACACGTCCGGCACCACTGCGGCGCCCAAGGGCGCGATGATGCGGCACAGCGACCTGATGTTCAACGTGTGCGCCGCGATCAACGCGCAGGGCTTCGGCCCCGGCGACGTGCACCTGCTCGTGAACCCGATGTTCCATTGCACCGCGCTCTACAGCTCGCTGCCGACGGCCGCCTATCAGAAGGCGCCGATTGTCATCGTGCAGAGCACCGCGCCCGACAGCCTGATGGAGGTCGTTCAGCGGGAGCGCATCACGACGTTCCTGAGCGTGCCGTCCGTGTTCCAGCGCCTCCTCACGCTCAAGGACCTCGACGACTACGACGCTTCGACCGTGCGCGTGATGGCCTACGCCGGCTCGCCGATGCCCGTGGCCACCGTGCGGAACTTGCGCGAGCGGTTCCCCGAAGTCGCCCTGCACAACTTTTTCGGCCTCACCGAGACGATCAGCATGACGCACGTGCTGCGGAATGAGGACGTGGAGGAGCATCCTGATTCGATTGGACGGCTGCTGCCGTTTGTCGAAGGGAGGGTCGTGGGCGAGGACGACGGGATCCTGCCCGCCGGCGAGGTAGGCGAGTTGCTCTTCGCGCGCGAGGCGATAATCCCCGGTTATTACAACCAGCCCGACCGCCTCGACGGGGCGATCCGCAAGCTCGACGGCCGCCTGTGGTTTCGCACCGGCGACCTCGCCGCAGTCGACGAAGACGGGTTCTTCTACATCAAGGGTCGCAAGAAAGATATGATCATAGTCGGCGGGGAGAACGTCTTCGCCGTCGAGGTGGAGGCCGTCCTCAACGCGCACGAAGGAATCCGCGAGGCAGCCGTGAAAGGCATGCCGGCCAC
>JABMSA010000064.1 GCA_013202185.1 Planctomycetota bacterium | reverse complement strand
GAAGAAGCACAGGCACGCCTGGCCACGGCCTTTGAGCAGTCGCACGAGGCAATCGTCATCACCGCCATCGACGGAACCATCGAATACGCCAATCCGGCCTTCGAGCGCACAACCGGCTACTCGGCCTACGAAGCCATCGGCCGCAACATAGACGCCTTCAACACCGGAGAAAACAGCAGGCGGCTATCCCGTGAGATACGGGCCACCCTCGAGGGAGGAGGAGTGTGGGCCGGCCACATCACAAACAGAAAGAAAGACGGCACACCCTACGAAGAAGAGGTGACAGTCTCGCCCGTCCGCGACGACACCGGAAACATCATCAACTATGTAACCGTCAAGAGAGACGTAACCCAGCAGATGGCCCTCGAGATGCAGCTTCTCCGGGTACAGAAGCTCGAGTCGATCGGCCAACTCGCAGCCGGCATCGCGCACGAGATCAACACCCCCACGCAGTACGTGGGCGACAACACCCGTTTTCTCCAGCAAAGCTTTGATGACCTTCTCGGGCTGATCGGGCACTATCACGCACTGCTCGAAGCGGCCAAGAGGAACCAAGTTACAGACGAAATGATAGCAGAAGTGCAACAAGCCTGCGACAACACCGAGATCGACTACCTCGTCGAGGAGATACCAGCCGCCATCCAGGAATCTCTCGGAGGCATCGAACGTGTCATTGAAATTATCCGAGCGATAAAAGAATTCTCACACCCAGGCGTCAAAAAGAAAAAGCCCGTAAACATCAACAAGGAAATACAAACAACCATCACCGTGGCCAGGAACGAATGGAAATACGTTGCGGAAATGAAAATCGACCTCGACGAATCCCTGCCCATGGTGCCATGCCTGCCCGGCGAATTCAACCAGATGATCCTCAACATCATCGTCAATGCCGCCCAGGCAATCGCCGATAAGATCGGCGGCACCCCCGGCGGCAGAGGAACAATCGCCATCAGCACCAGGCAACACGGCAACTGGACTGAAATTCGAATCAGCGACACCGGCACCGGAATGTCCGAAGAAATCAGGGCAAGGGCGTTTGATCCGTTCTTCACCACCAAGGAAGTAGGAAAAGGAACAGGCCAGGGGCTGGCAATGGCGCACTCAGTTGTTGTCGACAGGCACGGCGGCACGATCACCTTCGACACACAAACCGGCGTCGGCACCACCTTTATCATTCGCCTGCCCCTCGAGCCGCAGACCATCGATGCAACAGAGGCCTGACATGCGAAACGACAAGCTGCGCGTTCTCCTGGTAGACGACGAGCCAAACGTGCTGAACGGCCTGCGCCGATCACTGCGGCCAATGCGCGATACATTGGATATGGCCTTTGCACCGAGCGCCCGGCAAGCCCTGTGCATCATGGCAGGCGGGCCGCTCGACCTCATCATCTCCGATATGCGCATGCCCGGCACCGACGGCATCCAACTGCTCAGGGAGGTCCGCGAACGATTTCCAGGTGTCGTGAGATTTGCACTCTCCGGCGACGTATCGCGCGAGGCACTCCTCGCCTCAGCCGGGCTGGTTCACCGCTACCTCGCCAAGCCCTGCGACCCCAACGACCTGCGGGCCGCCCTCAGCCGCGTCTGCGAGTTGAGCTTCCTGATAACGAATGACGAACTCAAAAGCACACTATCGCAGCTCGAGTCGCTCCCAGCCCGGCCATCGCTCCACGGCACCCTCGCAGAGGCCCTCGATGTTCCTTCGGCCGCCCGCGAGGACATCGGCGGAATAATCGCGGCCGACATTGCAATGACAGCGAAAGTTCTGCAAGTGGCGGGTTGGGCGCTCTTCGGCGACAACCAACTCTTCTTCTCCGCGGCCCGGGCCGTCAATTCTCTTGGTGTCGATACACTCAGAGCCATCGCATCTTCCCAAGGTGCATTCACCCCATTTGAGCACGAAACCTTCGAGCGTTTGGCGCTCGGCGCACTTTGGGATCACTCACGGGCGGTAGCCCACCTTGCCCGGCAGATAGCTCAATCGAGCGACGCAGGCGACGACGCAGCCGAGCAGGCATACGCAGGCGGAATGCTCCACGACGCCGGCAAGCTCATATTCGCCGCCACCACGCCCGTGGCCTATGCCGCCGCACCCCTGCGCGCAGCCGCCGGCAACATCAGCCTGCTCCAGGCCGAGCGCAACATCATCGGCGCCACCCATCCCGAGGCCGGCGCGTACCTCCTGGGAATATGGGGCCTGGCCGATCCCATAGTACAAGCCGTCCGCTTTCACCACAACCCCGCCGGCGCCACGCACCACGGTCTGTGCGCCGTCACCGCCGTCCACATTGCCAATGCGCTCATCCACAACTGCAGCGAGCCCGGCCTCGACCTGCCATACCTCGAGCAGCTCGGCATAAGCGATCAGATCGAAACGTGGCAAGCGCTTCTCAGCGAACCCGTTGCCACCTGATCTTCCTGTTTTCGATGGCGAGGTGCCTCGGGTTACATTTCGCCCCCGCGGGGCCTGTCCGCGCCCTGCCGCCGCCTCCTGTGAAGCCGGGGCAACCCGCCCTAAGGCAATATCGATGCAAGCGCGGGGAGCGACCGCTTGCCGTCTGCCCGGGCTATGGTCAGGGGCACGCCGGGGAGCAGGTCGAGGTAGTTGTCGCTGAGAACGGCGCGCCCGTGATCGTTGCAGTGCACGCCATGGCAGTAGGTGGGGCTGCATACCTCCCAGCGCTTGCCTTTCCGGCTCACCCGAATCTCGGGCGTCGGAACGCTCAATTGGCGATGAGGCAGAAGCGGCCACACCGACTGGTCCTGCACATGCTCATCGGTGCGAAGAACAGCCCCATAGACCCAGGCGCGCGGATCGAGGTCGCGGGCCGGCGGCATGCGTTCTGCTCCCGCTTCCGCCATGCCTCCTGCGGGCACGGTCAGCCGTCGGCTCGTCACCATTCGGTCGTCGCCGTCGATCCGAAACCATCCGTGCTCAACTGTCCCAGCGACGCGCTCGGGCGAGTCGTTGATCACTCGGGTCACCAGCTTCCGTCCGCGTTGCCTAACGATAACCTTCAGCGGCTTGCAGGCGCGGCGAACCCAGTAATAGGCGGCCTTGCGCCGGCAGTAGTAGTCGATGATCGACCAGCCCGTCTCGCCCCAGCAGTCGGAGTACGACCAGATCAGTGCGCCGCTGCACTCGTAGCGCTTATCGTTTGTTCGAAAGCGCATCGCCTCGACGGCGCGGCCCAGGATCGTTGCCTGAAACATCTGCCCGTAGAGGCTGTATTCGGGCAGCTTCAGCGACCCGGGATCGGCGTAGTGCAGGCGGATTGCCTCGGCGATGGTCTCCTTCTCGCATGCATTCGTGTGGAGCTGCCACGTCGGATGGTCGGGGTGCCTTTCATCGGCCGCCAGATACCGTCGAACCGAGTCGGGGTGGCACGGGCCGATGCACCCGAACTCGCTCACAAACCGTGCGCGGCAGTCGTCGTAGACCTCATGACGCACGCGCCGGGCCATGTCCGGGCTCATGAAGGCCGTTTGCCACCAATGGCAGTTGCCCGTCAGCTCGTCGTTCGGATCCTCGCCGCCGAGGGGGCTCGACGGCCAGTAAGGCCGCCGGGGGTCGAGCAGCCGGCAGATATCCGGCAGGATCTGGTTGTAGAGAATCATACCCCCGGTGTCCGCCGGCTCATTTGGGCTGGTGCGCCGATCAGGGAATTGCCATATATTCTCGTTGCAGCCGCACCAGAGCGCAATGGACGGATGGTGCCTGAGCGAGCGAACGATGGAATCGGCCTCATCGCGGAACTCGGGGTCATCGTCGGGATAGGAGGTGCACGCAAAGTTGAAATCCTGCCAGACGAGAATTCCGGCGCGGTCGCATGCATCGAAGAAAGCGGGCGGCTCGATGGTGCCGACGCCGTTGATGCGAAACATGTTGAAGTTTGCGTCTTGGGCGTCGGCCACGAGCTGCTCGTATTTTTGCCTGCTCACGCGCGGCAGTATGGCATCGGCCGGCCCCCAGTTGGCGCCCTTGCAGAAGATATCGCGGCCGTTCACCTTGATGCAAAAGCGCGACCCGCCGGGCAGGCGCGACCGGTCGATCTCGACGGTCCGCAACCCGATGCAAAACTCGCGCCGGTCGCATTCGGTGCGGCCGTGTAGCACTCGGGCCACGACCTTGTAAAGCGGCTGGCCGCCCGATCCGTTGGGCCACCAGAGCTGAGGCCCGGGCACTTCGATCAGGTCGCGCACAGGCGAGCGGCCCACCGGGCAGTCGAGTTTGTAAGAGCGAGAAACTCCCCTTGCCCCTTTCGGCGGCTGCAGTTCCAGCTTGAGGGTGCATCGGCGTTCGCTCCAGGGGTGGAGGTTCTCGATGACCGCGTCGACCTCGACAAACACCTTCTTGCCGCGAAGAACGGTATCGAGTCGCAGCTCGTGAAGTGCCACGTGGCTTCGGCCCTCGAGGCGCACAGGGCCCGTGATGCCGACGTTCGGCAGCGGCTCGATCCAATCCCAGCCGTACGCGAACTGCGGTTTTCGCAACCACTTGCGCGGGGGGAAGTCGCCGGTGGCGGGGATCTCTCTTGCGGTCGGGCGCCGATAGTTCGGCTCCTTGGCGCGGGCAAGCTCGGAGCCGGCCGTCATCCGCACGACCAGCTCGTTGTCGCCGGCCTGCAGATAGGGCCTGGCATCGAACGTGGCCGAAACAAACGCATTGGCGGCCGAGCCGACCGGCTTGCCGTTGAGAAACACCTGGGCGTACAGGTCCAGGCCGTCGAATATCAGTTCCTGCCGTTCGTGCCGCAGAAACTGTGCCGGCATGCGGAAGCGCTTTCGATACCACCACGACTTGTCTTCCGGCCAGCGACACTCGGCGATGTTGTCGCTTTCGAGAGGCTCGGGCATCTTGCCCGCGCGCATGAGATCCAGGTGAATCTCTCCGGGCACGCGTGCGTCCATCCAGCCCGACCGCGCCCGGCGAACCCTGCGCAGGCCGGCCTTGCCGTCACTCGCGAGGCTATCGGGTCGCACATTCCATAATCCATCAAGAGATTTCGTGTCCGGTTTCATGTCATGGCTCCTTTTCGATTCTGCAACCGTTCGTCGTCGCGGAAGAAGACATTGTATCGATCTCGTCCTGCAATGTCAAGTAATTCCCGCGGCGGAGGGATTTGCGTTGTGGCCCTGCTGCCCCCGTCGCGCCCGCGCAGGCTGGCAAGAAGCGCACCGCTTCTGTTGCCAGTCGGACCGTTTTGGCGGCGAGTGCGGGCTGTTTCGAGATGGATGGCCTCCGCACAGGACAAAAGGCCCTGACCGGCGCGCTCCTTCCCTGCAAGGTTCCCTCCGTCAGTCGGCGTGCGGCCTAGTCAGGCCGCTCGCACAAGGCTGCGCATATGCTCGTGTTGATTGTGTTTGATGCGGCCCACGGCCATCGCCAGCATGACAATGAAAGCCAGGCCGCATCGCAGTTGCATCTTGGCCAGCCCTCGGATGAAGTGCTCCTCGAACCCAAAGGAAACGTCCAGCCGGCTGTTTACGCGCTCGACGGCGGTGCGGTTATTGTAGAGGCGGTCCCACTTCGGGCTGTTGCGTGCTACGGGCGTGAAGATGCGCCGGTCTTGCTCCAATGGGATGCGCACGCAACTTGCCGCGGGGCACTGCCGGTAGCTCTTGCACTCTATGCCGTAGTAGACGGCCGGGCATCGGAATTTCAGAGTGTTGCGGTCGGCTTCGAATCCGGCAGGGGCCATCGTGTGAAACTCGCCTGTTTTCATGCACACGCACGATTGGGCAGCTCGTAGACAGCGTCAACCATCAGATGCAGCTTCTGTGAGAGTCTTTCCATGGTACACCCTAACCCCTGGGTACAACAAGGGTACTAGCCGGAGTTTACGCTTTATGCTGAGAACAAAGAGCTAACTCGTTGCCACGGCGTGCGTTACGACGTACGGCTGTGTATTACCCCTTGGCGAGGAACTCGGCGAGGCCGAAGAGCTCGGCCAGCTTGCGTT
>JABMSA010000063.1 GCA_013202185.1 Planctomycetota bacterium | reverse complement strand
GTCTCAGTACGCTGGCTTGGTCGCCGAGATCGAGCAGGCGGCCGTCGCCAACCCGGACAACAAAGCCTATCAGGCGTGGAAAGCGCGGAAGGACTTGTTCGTCGCCGAGTTCACGTCGCTCAAGACGACCGCCACGGCGATGAAGGCCGTCATCGATGGAGTGTAGCAAATGGCGTGGCTCGACGGCTACAACTACCGGAAGAAGATCACCTTCAGCAACGCGCTGGTGCCCGGGCCGCTCAGCAACGTTCCAATGGTCGTAAAGGTGGATGAGGACACCGACATCGGCGCCGGGATCGAGGACCCGGTGAACGGCTACGACGTGCGGTTCACGGAGGACGACGGTCAGACGCCCCTGAAGTACGAAGGGCCAATAGGATGGAGCATCGTCGCGGGCGAAGCCTTTGCCATTTGGATTCTCCTAAACATTACGCTAGTGTCATGTCCCAGAAACAATTTGCATAGGTCCGCCTCGCGCAGAAGGCGGCGGCGGCTAAGCAGGGGCAACTTGATCCCCCCAACATTTGGTGGCCTGCCCCTCCCGGAAACTGCATCCGGAGGACGACAGCAAGCGCACCCCAACGTGCCGCTTCAAGGACAAAGCAGAATGGTGTTCTGTGAGTCTTTGATGAGCCGCCCAACGAGGCGTCGGCCAGCCCTTTTCCTCATGCCGCGGGAGAATGCACGGTCGAAGACCAGTAACCCCTCCTCCGCTTGTTCGGCAGCGGCTTCCACATGGCGGGCGCCGATCTGATCAGCAACGTGCACATCGATGCCATACCCCGATAGGTACTCCTGACATTCCTCGATGCGGCCGTAAAGTCGCCGGGGCTTTTGGGCGAATTGCACTGTCACCGGCACGGCAAGGGTCTTCGCGAAGGCTGCAACATGAGGGAGAGCGGTAGCGGAGCGGGCGCCTACACACAGGCCGGTTCGGCCCCCACGTTTCGCGGTGGATGCGGTGGGCGTTCCTGAACCATTGGGCTTCGCAGCCGTCCGCGCTGCACCCTCGTCCATAAAGGAGCTGTGCGCATAGGGAAGAAAGACTTCAACCTCCCCCGTGAAAAGCAAAAAGGAACAAAGAGGTCTTGCGCATACGGAAACCAACAACGGAGAAGCTTTGGAAACTCCAAGTCCGCTGCGAGCTAACCAAGAACAGGAATCATCGCTTTGTCCCATCCCCGGTGCCATTGAGATGCCTGCCTGCATTCTTGGCTATCTGGCCTTCGAAGTAGACGGTTCTCGTAGGGAAGGCAATGGAAAGCCCCATAGCCTTGAGCATTCGCATGACGGCCAGGTTGATGCGTTCCTTCGTGACAAGATGGTCGGCAAAGGCCGTAGCCTTAGTGAAGTAGTAAAGCAAGATACTGAGGCCCGACTCGGCGAAGTCGGTGAAGCGGACGACGATGAATTCCTTGTCCACTCCTTCGTCGTTCTCCACGATTTCGCGGGCGCCGGCAACGGCCTCCTCCATCTGGTCGGGGGTGGTCTCGTAGGTCACGCCGATGGTCTGCACGACGCGCCGCTTGGGCATTTTCGACCAGTTGTCGATGGTTGCCGCCGCCACTGTTTTGTTGGGTATGGAGAGCAGCGTTTCGGGCCAGGTCCGGATACGAGTGGAGCGAAAGCCGATGGTCTCCACGATGCCCTCCACGTCGCCGATCTTTATCCAGTCGCCGACGGCAAACGGCCGATCAAGGAAGATGAAGACAGAACCGAAGAAGTTGGCCAGGGTGTCCTGGAGTGCCAGAGCGACGGCAAGACCGCCAATTCCGAGCCCCGCGATGAGGCTGGAGACGCTGTAGCCAAAGAGCTGGACAACCCAAGTGAAGGTGACGATGGCGATTGTGGCCTTGACGGCCTTGCGAATGACCGGAACGAGCTGGTCATCCAGTTGAGATTCCGTGCGCTCGGCGAGCTTTGCCAAGTGCTCCCCGCCGATGTCCACGACGCGGAACAAGAACCAGAGGGCGTCGGCTGCCACTAGCACCTTGAGGGCGCCGAAGACAAATCCCCGGACGTTCGGCTCTGTGGGGAGCGGCAGAACGCTGAAGGCGCCCATCAGCCCCAGTAGCAGGAGCATGTAGCCGCACGGCCTGCCGGCCGCGGAGGCGAGGAGCCCGACCGCCTCGTAGCGCGTTTTCTCGATTGAGGGGAGGAGCTTCTCCTGAAATATGAAATCCGATACCTTCTTGAGGGCCAACCCGACGAGGATGAAGGCGAACGCAGCGGCCAACTGCCAGGCGGCGATGCCGAGGACCTCGTTCTGCGCCCATTCTGGAAACCAGGAAGAGAGATCGAGCATTGGCCCTTCGGCGCCTGATTCCCCTTCCTCGGCGGCATAGACAACGGCGGTTCCCTGGAGTGCGGTCAGGAGGGGAATGAGGGCAACGAGTCTGATGGGAAATGAGCGCCGTAACCGGGAGGCCATGAGCTGTTTCTCCTGTCGATGCCTTGTCTCTCGTTAAGAAAGTGTCAGTATTTCGCGCGCATTATGGGAGTTCCGGCGCTTTGCCGGCCGGTTCGATCAGACCCTTGGAGACGAGGAATTCCTGCGCCACGGTCCGCTCGTCGCGCCCGTCCTCATCGACCGAGTAGTTGAGTTTCTGCATTGTTTGGTTGTCGAGCTTGCCCGCCAACGATTCGAGCGCTTCGCGAACTTCGGGATACTTTCTCAGCGTATCTTGCCGTGCCACGAAGGCGGCATCGTACGGGGGAAAGAAGCGCTTGTCGTCCTCGAGGATTTTCAGGTCGAATTTGGCTATGCGGCCATCGGTCGAAAAGGCGTCGATCACGTCAACCTGGCCTTCGGCGCAGGCCTTGTACATCAGGCCGATGGCGAGCTGGCCTGGTGCCTCCCCAAACTCAAAGCCGTAGAACTTGGAAAGCCCCGGGTAGCCGTCCTCCCGATCCAGGAACGCCGGGTCGAAGGCGGCTCGAAGCTTGTCCGCGTGTTCGGTCAGGTCCGAGATTGTGTTTATCCCCAGTTCTTTCGCGTGCTTGCGGCGCATTGTGAGGGTGTAGGTGTTTTTGAACCCCAGTGGAGAAAGCCATTGGGCTCCGAATTTCTCGGGATACGTTTTTTTCAGGAACTGGTAGATCTCCTCCGGCGTTTCCTGCTTATAGGGTTTGCCGAGGATGTCTACGTATCCAGTGCCTGTGTAGTCGAGGTAGAGGTCGAGCTCGCCTTTGGGCAGCATTTTCATTGGCAGGTTGGTTGCCAGGTTGAATTTCCGCACGACTTTCAGGTCGGCGTTGTGCTCGATGAGGAGCGCGGCCATCTCGCCGATGATTGTTTGCTCGGTGAAGTTCTTGCCTCCGACGATTATCTGCCCGGCGTCCTTTCTTCCGCCTTGCCATGCCGCAATCACCAGCAATACAATGACAATGACAATCAGTAACACTCGCAGAAACTTCATTTCCGTTTCTCCTTGTTGCCGGCTGTTTTCAAGCCCTTTGCTGGGGCTGTCCTATCCGCAAAAGAATGCCCTTGGGCGTGAAAGCTTTTTCTGCCAAGGCGAGAATATAGTCGAGTACGAGCGCGAGGCCCATCGCAGGGAACGCTCCTGCGTAGATGAGTGTATCGTTTGAACGGTCTATGCCGATCCAGATGAGCAGGCCGAGGCCGCCGGCGTTGACAATGCCTCCGAGGGTTGCCACGCCCACGCAAATGATCGTGGATGTGCGGACGCCTGCCATGATTATCGGAACCGACAGGGGCAGTTGGATCTTGAAAAGGATTTGGAGGCCGGACATTCCCATCCCCCGAGCGGCTTCGACCATGGCGGGGTCGACATTCATCACACCGGTGTGCGTGTTTCTGACTATGGGCAGCAGGGCGTAAAGGAACAAAGCCGTAATGCAGGCCTTTGGCCCGGCACCCAGCAACGGCACCATCAGCCCGACGAGCGCCAGGCTGGGAAGTGTCTGAATGACGCCGACTCCGCCAATCATGTATTTTGCGAAGCGCTTTGAGCGGGTGAGAAGCAACCCCAAGGGCACGGCGACAGCAATGGCGACAGTCATTGCCACCAGGGTCAGGTATATATGCTGCATCAGGCACTCAAGGATCGTGCTCCCGCGTTGGGCCAGGAATTCCTGCAAGCCACTCATCCTGGTTCTCCTGTTTCACCGAGCGACCGCGCAATAACTGCCAACAATGACCGCTTCCGCAGTAAACCAAGATATTGTTTCCGGCGGTATACGGGCAGCTCGAGAGACTTTGATTTCTTGAACTCATCGAGCGCGTCGATGAGGGAATGCCGCGCGCTGAGGCGGGATCCTGCCTCGACGGGCTCTTCCGCAGTGGAATCTATCGCCTCCGCGATGGAGCCGATGGTGGAGGTGAGCAGTGAAAGCTGAAAGCGATGCTGGCCGAGGAACTGGTCGACGAATTCATTGGCCGGGGATTCGACAAGCTCGGCCGGCGTGGCCAACTGCTGAAGGCGGCCTTCGTCCAGCAATGCGATTCGATCTCCCATCTTTGCCGCTTCGAATACATCGTGGGTTACGAAGATGACGGTTTTCCGGATTTCGCTCTCCAATTCGATGAACTCATTCTGGAGTTGTTCGCGCGTGATCGGATCAAGCGCGCCAAACGGCTCGTCCATGAGTACGATCGGCGGGTCGGCGGCAAGGGCCCGGGCCACACCGACGCGCTGGCGCTGCCCGCCGCTCAATTGCATGGGATAACGACCCCTGAACTCCTCCGGCTCGAGCCCCATCATTGCCAGCAACTGATCGATGCGCTCATCGATATCGTCTTTGGACCACCTCAACAATCGGGGCACGACGGCAATGTTGTCACCGACGGTCATGTGTGGGAAAAGGCCGATGCTCTGGATCGAGTAACCGATACCCCGGCGCAACTCGATGGGGTCTTGCTCCATTACATCGGCTCCGTCAATGAGTATCCGGCCGGAGGTAGGGTCAATGAGCCGGTTGACCATTTTCATCGTGGTGGTCTTGCCGCTGCCGCTGGTTCCCAGCAGGACGAGTGTCTCTCCTTCGGATATCTCGAGAGAAAGGTCTTTGACGGCCTGGACCCCGCCGGGGAACGTTTTCGACACACGGTTGAATGTTATCGTGGTTTTCACTGCTTATTGCTTTTCCACTTCGAGTATTCCGACGAGCCCGTGACCACAGCCGCGCCCCTCTTGAAGGTTCATGATCAGGTGGCGCAGCGCGTAGCCGAGCTGGGGCTCGATGATGTTCTCGCGGGGCAGGCCGATACCCAGCCAGCCCACGCCTGCAATCACCTTTCTCATGCGTTCCATCATCTCCCGCAATGGTTCCGGATACGAAGCGGGTATGGGCGGCAGTTTTGAAGCAAAGTCGCTCTCCACCTCATCATACG
>JABMSA010000754.1 GCA_013202185.1 Planctomycetota bacterium | reverse complement strand
TCGAGGAAGCCGTTGGCTACCCAATCGCCGGCCGGCATGAGTATGCGTACGTATCGCAGCTTGCCGAGTTCTTCGGTTTCCTTCAGGCGGTCGATTTCCTTCTTCGCGTACATCGTGGCCGGGTCGCTTCTCTTGTGGTAGCCCACCATGTACCACGACTTGCTGCCTTCCAGGGCATCGAGGATTTTCTGACCGGCCTCGATCGTGCCCGCCAGGGGCTTTTCGGTGAACACCGGTATGCCGTTTGTCACCAGCTCGGAGATCAGCACGCCGTGCCGCGTGAACGGCTGCGACGCCACGATGCCGTCGAGGTTCTCCTTCTCGATCATTTCCACGTGGTTGGTATAAACATTCGGCACGCCGTAGCGCGCGGCGACCTTCTTTCCGAGCCCGGGGCGGATTTCCGCGATCGCCACCACTTCGCAATCGGGCACGGTCACGTAATTTCTGAGGTGCGCGCACTGCCCCATGCCGCCAACGCCCACAAAACCAATTCGCACTTTCGACATAATGAGCTGTCCTTTACAAACAACGAGTTACGATGCTCAAACGGCAAACTCCACGTTGCCGTCAATTCCCTTATCCTTCAAGAAGCCGTTGAGGTAGCCCAGAAGCCGCGTGGCTTCCTTGCGCTGCTTCTTCAGCACGTTCTTCTTCTGCCCGGGGTCCTGCTGCGTGTCGAAAAGCTCCACCTCGCTGCCGTCCTTGCCGGCGATGACGAGCGAGTATCTGCCGTCTTGCACGGTAACGACCTTCGTGTGAGCAATCGGCGCCGACGCCGATATCGCGTACTTGCGCACGGTGTTCTTCTTGCGCGCTATCACATCGCACAGCGATATGCCGTCGATGCCGCCCGGAATCTCCTGGCCGGACAGCTCGAGGATCGTGGGCATGATGTCAACGGGCTGCGCGAGCGTCTTGATGCGCCTCGGCTTCGCGCCCGGCACGTAGATCATCAGCGGCACGTGCGTGACTTCGCGATAAAGCTGCCACACGCGATCGTCCTTCGGGTTGATATTCGTCTTGCCGACCATGTCATGCTCGCCGATGGCGTGGCCGTGATCGGAAGTGAAGATGATAGCGGTGTCTTCCATCAGGCCGGTTTCTTCGGCCTTGCGCAGTATTCGTCCTATCGCCTTGCTCACGAGGTGCGCCTCGCCCGCGTAATGCGCCCGGAGATTCTTCAGCTCGGCCGGGGTGTAGTCGCTCGCGTGGCCGTAGTTTGGGTGCAGCATCGGCGGGCCGTCGTAGGTCGGATCGTACCTCTTCACGAGGTACTCCGGCGGGTCCCACGGCTCGTGTGCGTCGAACATATCCACCCACAGGAAAAAGTTCTTGCAGGCGTAATTCTCTTCGAGCCACTTCTCGGCGAGGCGGCCCGTTCGCATCATGATACGATCTTCCTCGTAATGCCAGTGCCTGTTGACCCAGCAGTGCCTGTCGAGCAAAGACGTTTCAAATGGTATGCCGGGTGCGGGGCTTGGTTTCTTCCGGAGCTTGTAATCGCAGAGCGTTTTCTCGTGATCCATCATCGGTCGGATAGGATCGTTCATTCGTGTGAAAGGCGTATCCGCCTCCTGGCCGCGCGTCCAGAAGTAGGCGTTGAAGCCGCGATGAAAATTGCTGTCGCCGCTGAGCAGGTGTGGCGTGTCGCACAGCAACTGCGTTACGAACCCCGCCTTGCGCAGGTATTCGGCCACCGGCTTCCAATCGGGCGCCAGCGGCTGCCAGCCGTAATACGGAAACACAAACCGCCCCGTGACCATATCCGTGCGGTGCGGGATCGTGGGGAAGCTGCCCGTATAGCAATTATCGAACACGGCGCACTGCCTGGCGAAGGCATCGAGGTCGCGGGTGTCGATCACCGTGTTCCCGTTACAGCCCAGGTTGTCGTAGCGAAACGTGTCGGATACGATCAGAATAACATTCATGACAACTCCTGCACATCCGGGATGACGTCCGGCGCCGCGTCCTGCTACGGGCGCATCTCATTCGCCGGTCGGCCAGTCGAGGCAGTAATTTTATCCGGATCGCAGTTGCAAAGCAAGCCGATTTGAGGGTAGCGGGTCGGGGCGTGCTTGCGAATCTTGGTTGAAGCTATGGTCTCGACATCCGAATCGTCCGCTCTTCCAATCGTCCTCGTCCTCGTCGTCGTCGTCGTCGTCGATC
>JABMSA010000753.1 GCA_013202185.1 Planctomycetota bacterium | reverse complement strand
TTCCGCAACGAGGGCATCTCTACCCGCCACAACCCCGAGTTCACGATGATCGAGATCTACGAGGCGTACTCGGATTTCGGCGGGATGATGCGGCTGGGCGAAGAGCTTGTTACGGCCGTCGTCGAGGCGGTCAACGGGGGCCTGGTGCTCCCCTACGGCGACGCCGAGCTCAACTTCTCGCCTCCGTGGCAGCGGGCGCGTTACAGCGACCTGATCCGCGAATATGCCGGCGTAGACGTGCACGACACGGAGGCGACAGCCGAAAAAGCGGCCAGGCTCGGCGCAGACGTCGCGAATCTCTCGCACGATGAAATCGTTGATGAGTTGTTTTCCCGAGCCGCTGAGCCGAACCTCATACAGCCGACGTTCGTGACGCACTTTCCGGCGATCATGTGCCCGCTGGCCAAGCCGGACCCCGACGACCCGGAGGTCGCACTGCGGTTCGAGCTGTTCGTGGCGGGGATGGAAATCCAAAACGCCTACTCGGAGCTTAACGATCCCATCGAGCAGATGAAGCGCTTCGAGCAGCAGGCCGGAGGCGACGCCTCGAAGATCGACCGCGATTTTGTGGAGGCACTCGAGCACGGCCTGCCGCCCACCGGCGGATTCGGAATGGGAATCGACAGGCTGGCAATGCTGCTGCTGGACAAGCAATCGATAAGAGACGTCATCCTGTTTCCGCTGTTGCGTCCTGAGGGGAAAGATTAATGCCTGGCCCACTAACGGAAAACCTGCAAACAAGCCCGGCAAATGGCGGCCCGATTCGCCGGGGCTACGTGCTTTCAACGATCGTCGCCAGTGCGTCACTATTTGTTGTGGGGCTTCTCTTGCCCAGCCGTCCGTGGGCGCATTTGCCTGCGATCGGCAGCATGCTGATGTGCTTGGGGTCGGGAGCGGGCCTGACCGGCCTGCTGTTTGGTTTCCGCCTGACGAACCCCGTAGCCCGCATCGTGCGCTGTACGATCTGGGGGCTGGCTCTGGCCGTTGGCGTGATCCTGGCATTCGGCATGGGCGTAAGCGAAAACCTGGGCGTGAGCATCGTGCTCATGCTGGGGTCGGCGTACAAGGACGTGGCCGTGCCGCTGCTGATATCGCGCACATCCGCAGCCCTGGCATTGCTGACCATCGGCAGCTTGGCGGCGTTCCTCTGGAGCACGCTGCTCGAGCTGAAAAAATACCACACCTTCCTCTGCATACGGCTGATGCGCGTGCGAATGATAAACTACCTCGTCATCCTCGCAGTGGCCGGCAGCGTGTTTGTGCTGATAGTGGTGCTGTCGGTGCTGTGGGGCTTTGATCGCGACCTCCGCAGCCGCATCCGCGGGACGCTGGCCGCAGTATCGATCGAGGCGCGCGGCAACGACCGCGTGCAAGACTACGACTCGGTCATCGACTGGATCGAAGAAGACAAGGGGCTTGCCGAGCGCGTGACCGCATGCGCACCTTACGTCCAGACGTTCGGATTTCTTGAGAGCCGACCTCGTGAAAGCCAAGGGTATACCGTATCGGCCATAATTCGTGGAATCGACATGGAACGCGAGCGCCGCGTGGGCGACATCGAATCGTACCTTCAGGACGGCAAGAGGCCCGACTTCCTGCTGAACGGCGCCAAGCCGACGCACCCGGGAATTATCATTGGCCGGGAACTGGCCGGCAACATCGAACTGCTCGACAACGACCAGCTTCTTACAGGCACCGAAATACAGCTCAACCCGCCGTTGTCCACCGGCTTCATCAACCGGCCCACCTTCACGCTGGTAGGCACGTTCAAGACCGGTTACCTGGAGTACGACAGCCGGTTCGTTTACATACCGATAAGAGAGGCCCAGCAGTTGGCCGGCTACGACTTCAGCGAAGCCACGGGCATAAGCGTGGCCCTCAAGGATTACAACACGGCCGACAAGGTCAAGGAGGCGCTGGTCGGAAAACTCACGCCCAAGTCCGGCGGGCCGCCCATATACTCGGTCAAGACCTGGGCCGAGCAGCGTGGCACACTCCTTGCCGCCATTCACTTCGAGCGCGTGATGATGACGATCATTCTCGGGTCGCTCGTGGCGCTCTCGGGGCTGTTCGTGTGTGCCGTTATGCTTATGGCCGTCAAGGAAAAGACCCGCGACATCGGCATCGTCAAGGCCATCGGCGGCACGGTTACCGGCATCATGGAGATATTCCTGATCAACGGATTAGTCATCGGCACGGTCGGCGCGGCGCTGGGCGGCGTTGCCGGATTGCTGGTTGTAAGGCACATCAACGCCGTCGCGAAGTTTCTCGGCCTGCGGGTCTTTCCGCCGGAGATTTACTACCTCGACAAGATCCCCACGTATCTTGATTTCGTGGGCGTGGCCATGATACTTTGTTCGGCGGTGGCCGTGAGCCTGCTCGCGGCGATGGTGCCCTCACTGATAGCGGCAAGGCTAAGCCCGATGGAGGCCCTGCGATATGAGTAGTATTCTACAAGCATCCGGCCTCACCAAGGTCTACAGGGAGGGCGGCTCTGCGGTCTACGCACTGCGCAGCCTCAACCTGGCAATCGAAGAAGGCGAAACGCTGGCGGTAACGGGCGAATCGGGCGCGGGCAAGAGCACTCTGCTGCACATGCTCGGCCTGCTCGATGTGCCCACAGCCGGCTCGGTGAGCTACCGTGGGCGCCGCCTCGAGGCTCTCACCTCCACCGAAATGGCCGACATCCGAAACACACACTTCGGATTTGTGTTCCAGTTTTTCCGGCTGCTGCCCGATCTCAGTGCGCTCGAAAACGTAATGCTGCCCGATATGATCGCATCGAGCTATCTCGGCTGGTGGCTGGGGAAAAAACGAAAACTGGCCCAGGAAGCCCTGGAAAAGGTCGGCCTGGCCCAGCGGGTGCGCCACAGGCCTTCGCAGCTCTCGGGCGGAGAAAAACAGCGCGTGGCAATAGCACGGGCGCTGGTGAGAAGCCCCGACGTGATCTTTTGCGACGAGCCCACCGGCAACCTCGATTCCAAAACGTCGGAGGAGATACACAACCTGATATTTGACCTGAACCGAACAACAGGTCGAACGTTTGTGATAGTAACGCACGATACAACCCTTGAATCGCGAGCACGCAGGATAGTAAACATGGAAGACGGCAGCATCCGCGAGATAATCCGGAATGGTTCTCCGCCCGAGCACACACCGGCAAAAGACGCAGCCCCGACAGGCTGAGGAGAAACGATCCATGGGCCTGAGAGTGTACATTAACGGCGAGTTGATCGACAAGGAAGATGCAAAGGTTTCGGTCTTTGATCACGGGTTTCTATACGGCGACGGCGTATTCGAGGGGATCCGCGCCTACAGCGGCAAAGTGTTCAAGATGAAGGAACACATCGATCGCCTCTACAACTCCGCAGCCGCCATCGAGTTGACAATCCCAATATCGAAGGAAGAATTCAGCGCCGCCATCGAGAAGACCCTCGAGGCAAACGACCTCGACGACGCCTACATCCGGGCAATTGTGTCGCGCGGCGTTGGGTCGCTGGGGTTGAATCCCCGCATCTGCCAGCACGCCCAGGTGATCATCATCACCGACAGCATAGCTCTCTACCCGCAGGAGCTATACGAGAACGGGCTGGAAGTGATCACGGTATCCACCATCCGCAACCACCCAAGCACCCTGGACCCAAGGATCAAGTCGCTCAATTACCTCAACAACATCCTCGCGAAGATCGAGGCCCTCAACGCCGGCGTGATGGAAGCTATCATGCTCAACACACAAGGCCACGTGGCCGAATGCACCGGCGACAACATCTTCATCGTCGCAAACGGGAAGCTGCTGACACCGCCCACCAGTGC
>JABMSA010000752.1 GCA_013202185.1 Planctomycetota bacterium | reverse complement strand
GGCTTGCTCCATTTATCCATGTTGTCGTCCAGCGCATAGGCCACCCAGTTCCTGCCCGAGCCCGCGCCATGGTAGATCATCGCCGCTTTGCCTTCCTTGGTAAAGAACCCCGTTCCACTGAACATCCCGTGGCCCGTCGTCGGCGGAGCAAGCACCGTGGGATGCCATTTCCAGTGCACCATGTCCTTACTCGACACGTGGCCGAACGAAAAGCCCTGATGATTATAGATGTAGTGCAAATGGTAGCGGCCCTTGTAGTAAAAGGCCGGATTGGGGTCGCCCGGCATGGCATTACCCGGGCCCGGATGACAAAGATGATATGTCAGCCAGTTCTCCGGCGGATTCTCCGGCCAGGCCGGCGTCACCGCGACAAACGGCCTGTTCGCAACCAGGACGGCGTTTACGCTCAGCACGAGTTTGCCGTCGGCAATCTTTGCGCCGCCCTGCAGGATACTTTCAGGAAACTGGCCTTTGCGGTCCTTGACTTCGTCCCCCTCAAAATCCCACCACGCGTAGGGTTCGATGGCCGACTTCTGGTTTGGCTCAAGTGATTTCAACTCATCGACGCTCAACGCTCTACTGTAAATACGGGCGTCTTCAATGGACCCGGCGATACTGCCGTTGCCGCCAAGGTGTCTCAAGCCGAACACAACGACGTTGTCTTTGCCGCTCAGCAGATCGATGTTGTTGGCCTTGTAGGACGTATACTGTTTGCCATTGCGGTAGATAGTGATCTCATCCCCCTTGTAGACGATTGCCATCTGCAGAAGAATCCTGCTATCGGCCGTCTCGACGGGATTCTTGTCCTGGACCTCCTGTGTGCGCTGGAAAAGGTGGCTGCCCGCCATCCACCTGTGCGGCGCCCTCTCGGCGAAGACGATCCCGTCGAACTCGGGACCGCGCTGAATGGTCAGCACACTCCCGGCCCGCTCATTCCTGTCAGTGAGCGTGACCCAGGAAACGAGCGTCTTGTCGGTGTTCGCGGCGTGAGCCGCACAGGCCGTCGTCAATACCATTGCTGCTACCAATGTTACTTTCATCTTTCTCTCTCTCCTTGCTTTCCATGTTCGTGACTGAAAGGCATTTGAATCAGCCCGGAGTCTGGCCTTCCGGGCCAGGGTTGTCAAGCATCGGTCGCAAACGCAGCCCGGAGAGGCTTTCAACGAGCTCTGCAAGGCGGGTTGGCATGTGCCCCTCACAGGGCATGGGGCGTTTCGCACGCCATCGAGTTGACAAGGCCGGCCGAAGCTCATCTTCGACACGCTGCAGAACGACTTGCGCTCGCTCGATTGGGGCGTGGCACCATCCGCCCGCTGTAGTCCGGGGCGTAGGCAAGCAACACACGGCTGGGGCCGCGGGTGTACGCCGCCCTCCATGGAACACGCGAGTCTATTGCGGATTGGGCGCGGATGTGATCGGTCGGTGCCAGAGCGAACGCCAATAGGCCTGATCGAGCCGATAAACGTCGAGGGGGTCTTTCTGCAGATCGAAGCTCGCCGAGAGGATTCCATACGTGCTCATTTGGCGAACGTATTCCGGGGCGGGTCGGAACCGCTGCATGTCGAACCGCTTGACCTTCGTGAGTTCCTGCGAGGCGCTGCGGAGAAAAGCAAGGATCGCCTGGTAATCCGGGTTGGTCGTCTCGGCGAATCCCGCCGGGTAGTCCGCGCTTTCTGTTTCGGTTTGGGGTTTGCAGAGTCCGTAGCCCCCGGCCGATTTGGCCAGCGGGGCGAGCAAGACCATCGAGTTCTCCGGACGTGTGAGATTGTAGAGCAGTTGAGGATGCAGAGGCGCCGCCCCACCGTGACAGCCCCCACAGCGCCGATCCAAAACCTCCCGCGGGGCGGGAACGTTGACCGATCCGCGGGGCCGAAAGACACCAGGCTCCATGATCGTGTCCCATACGTGCGTGGTCGGATCGTTGTGGCTGTGGATGTCGATCATTCCGCTGCCGCAAGCCGCATAGGTTCCGGGATACGCCGCCCCGGTTTCGATCCACAGGCGGATCAGCTTCCGCTGCCACGGCGAGACCTTCACCTCGTAATGCCCGCCGTCGATCTTGTCGATCAGTGGGCTGGCTGAGGAACCGATGGATCGCGGGGGCCGATTGCCTCCGCCGTTGCGGCCGTCGGCGAACTGTCGGCGCACGGTAAGTGTCGCGTAAGCATGCGAGAACCACGGCCCGTGGTCGCCGGTCAGGATTACGCCGCCGTCTCGCGGCCCGCCGGCCGGGGTCGCCTCGTAATCGTGACACCCGACGCAGTGCTGCTGGAAGATCGGCTGGATGTCGCGGGGAAAATCGATCACCTCGGGCACGTCGGCGACGGGTTGAATCTTGCTGGCCGGTCGGCTTAGGGCCGCCAGGCCGGCCACGGGCAACGGCGTGCTGGTGCGTTGTTCGTGGCATCCGACGCAACCGGTGATCTCGCCCGGTTGAAGCGTCACGAAGCTCTGCATTCGCTTCACGGCCATGTCGTTCTCGTCCAGGGCCACGAAGAACAGGTTGCGCATTGCCGGCAGTTCCATGTAGGCCGAGCCGTCCGGCTCGACCGGCACGGTGCCCAGGATGCGTTTGAGCGTGAAGGTCCCGCAGTTTCCGGTTCCGTCACCGCTTGCCGCATAGGGATGCCCCATACTGATCGGATGATGCCATCCGCCCATGTTCCCGGCCGGTTTCGGGAGCTGCTCCAATACGAGCAGTTTTCTGATTTCGCCGCGTCCGACTCCCTGCATGTTGCGGCCATAGGTCACGTCGGCCAGCACCAGTCGCCCTTCGGTCTGCTGCAAGTCAACCTTCGACGGAATCACTCGCTCGCGAGGCCGGACGCGTACCAGACGGGGTTCCTGGACGATCATGCGCGGTGGGGCCGCGGCGGGCAGGCGGTAGATTTCCTCGGTAGTGCCTTTTCCGTCGGTCAGGTAGATGGCCCGCTGGCTGGCAAAAAGGAAGCAACCCTGCGAACAGGGATAGGGATCGCAACAAGTGCCCTGCAGTGCGGCGAATTGAAGCCCGAGATCCAACGGCTCGGCCAGCGACCGATCGTCGGGCCCGTTTCTCGGATCGACCGTCATCAGGACGCCCTGGTGATCCGGCAGGCCATGGCCCGGCGAATGCACGTAGACCACACGGTTTGTGCCGGGGATCGGCTTGGCATCACAATACACACCGCCGTCGTCAAATTGGTTGCCGAAAAAGACCGTCTGGCAAGTGCCATCGGGATTGGTGGTCCAGAGGTGCTGATACTTCAGATTGTTCCGGTCGACGTACTCCCAGCGCATGTAGAGCACGCGCCCGTCCGGCAGCACCCAGGGCGTGTCCTCGTTGACGATGTTCGAGGAGATCTTGCGGAGGTTGCCGCCATCGCCGTCACAGCAATGCAGCGTGGTCACCTTGTACCATCCACATGCCACCCAGCTATTGCAGCGCGTGGAACAGAACATGATCCGCCCGTCGGGCATATAGGTGGGCTCGATGTCGTCGAAGGGGCCGGACGTGAG